>CAYTDJ010000176.1:0-1971 GCA_964436265.1 uncultured Chloracidobacterium sp.
CGCTTGGCGTTTGGCTGGCGAAACGAGTCGGCGGCGAGGTGATCAACTTCGATTCGGTCCAGATATATAAGGGCATACAAGTCGCGACCGCGAAGCCGAGCGAGGAAGAAAAGCAGGGAATTCCGCATCATCTGATCGATTATGTCGATCCAAACGTGAATTACACCGCGGCGGACTGGGCCGCGGACGCGGGCACGAAGATCGCCGAGATCGAATTCCGTGGAAATGTTCCGATCCTGGTCGGCGGAACCGGCTTTTATCTGCGAACCATGCGAAATCCGCTGTTCGAAAGTCCAAAGACCGATCAAGCTTTGCGGGACCGTCTGCGGGCGATCCGCGACAGAAAAGGCCCGGAACATCTGCATAAGTTGCTTTTCAGGCTCGACCCCGAGGCCGCCGAAAGGCTTTTCCAGCGTGACGCTCCGCGTGTTATGCGGGCGCTTGAGGTGATATTTCAAACCGGTGAATTGTTTTCGAAACAGCAGCCGAACCGAGCCGAACCGCCAGAGTTTGCGCGTCGGATCCGTCTTTTTGTGTTGGATCCGCCCCGCCATTTGCTGTACGAGAAGATAAATCTCCGTGCTGAAAGACATTTTGAAAATGGATTGGTCGAAGAAGTGAAACAATTGCTTGCCGCGGGCGTAAGTGATAAAGGCAATGCACTTGGAGCACACGGTTACCGCCGTGTCTGCGAGTTTATTCGAGGCGAGAGAACGCTTGAGAGTGCCGTTGAAAAGACGAAACAAGACGTGAGGAATTACGCCAAACGCCAATTGACATGGTATCGCCGTGAGGATGATGCTGTTTGGCTAAACGGGTTTGGCGATGATGAGGTAGTTAAGAGACACCTGATCACGCATATTGGAGCGGGTGTATCAAAATAATGCGTCTCCATAAGAAATATCTTGTTAGATCACTCTAATCTGTTATAATCGTGCTCGAAATTGTAAATTTAAGAAAATAAACGAGAAAATGTTATGGAAAAACCTGCCGCCCAGAACATTCAGGACGCCTTTTTAAATTCCGCTCGCCGCGAGAAGATCACCGTAGTTATCCATTTGCTGCAGGGTTCGACGTTGTCGGGTAGGATAAAGAGCTTTGATAAGTTCTCCGTTTTGCTGGATGTTGGCGGTCAGGACGTTTTGATCTTCAAACATTCAATTTCCACGATCTCACAAGAAAGAAAATCCGATTAAGCTGGTTTGACGGGAAAATTCATCACTTTCGAAGGAATCGACGGCAGCGGGAAATCTACTCAACTCCGAATGCTGGCGAGCGATCTGCGCGCCCGCGGCGTGGATATCATCTCGACACATGAACCGGGTGGAACACCGCTTGGGCGCCGTTTGCGTGAGGCATTTCTTGAGACCGAGGAAACAGTTGCGCCGAGAGCGGAACTTCTGCTTTTTGCGGCTGACCGTGCCCAGCACGTCGAATTTCTGATCAAACCTGCATTGGCCGAGGGACGGACGGTGATCTCTGACCGATATGCTGACGCGACCTTTGCGTATCAAGGAGCGGGCCGCGGGTTTGAGGAGGAAACGGTCAACGAAGTGATCGCGCTTGCGACCGGCGGACTGAAACCGGACCTCACTCTTTTCTTCGATATTTCGGTCGAGCGGGCACTTGGCCGAATGAATTCTCACAATGGCGACGAACGTATCCAGAATCGAATGGACCTTGAGACGGCCGAGTTTTACACGCGAGTGCGCGAGGCCTACCTGGGTATCGCTGCGCGCGAGCCGCGGCGGTTCAAGATCGTCGATGCAAACGGTTCGGTTGACGAGATCCACCGGACGGTCGCCGAGATCGTGAACGGATTTCTCGGTTAATAGGCCAGATCCATTACACAGCCCTTATTTGTAAATGTTCTCGTCGATCATCGGTAACGAAACTGCAAAAAATTTCCTCCGTCGGATGATAACGGGCGGACGCATTCCGCACGGCCTGTTATTTGCGGGCCCGGAAGGC
>CAYTDJ010000176.1:2071-6055 GCA_964436265.1 uncultured Chloracidobacterium sp.
GATGATAACGGGCGGACGCATTCCGCACGGCCTGTTATTTGCGGGCCCGGAAGGCATCGGGAAAAGGGAGTTTGCATTGGAACTTGCCCGGGCGATGATGTGTCGGTCTGCTTCCGATGGCGAAGCATGCGGAGAATGCCCGATCTGCCGACGGATCGGAGTCTTCGAATTGCCGACCTCTGAAAAAGGTGAGGACTACGACCGAGTATTCCTCAGTGATCATCCGGACGTAGGGACGGTGATCCCTTTCAAGCGAAACCTGCGTGTCGGTGCGATACGCGAACTGGAGAGGGAAGCGAACTTTCGGCCGTTCGAATCAGAATTGCGCGTGTTCATCGTGAACGACGCGGACAAAATGAACGATTCGGCGTCGAACGCTTTGCTGAAGACTCTCGAAGAACCTCCATCGACCACATTTCTGATACTTGTCACATCGCGGCCCGATTCGCTGCTTCATACGATACGTTCGCGTTGCCAGACTATAAGATTCGCGCCCGTTGCCGCCGGAGAGATCGAAAAACTGCTGCTCGAAACCCAGAAGATTTCTCCTGACGACGCGGCGGTCGCGGCACGTGTATGCGGCGGAAGCGTTGGGCGGGCATTGAGTCTCGATATCGCTCAGTTTCGTTCGATGCGTGAACTCATGATGAATGTTATTCGCTCCGCGGTCGTTACCGGCGACCTTTCAGCGATGCTGCAAACGGCCGAACAACTAAACGACGCGAAAAACAAAGATAGATTCGAAGAGAATATCGGAATACTGCAAACGTTAATTCGTGATATTCTCGCGGCGGCGAAAGGTGCAGAAACACCCCATTTAGTCAACGCGGATATCGCCGGACAGATCTCCGAACTTGCCGAAGATTCTACTGCCGCCGCACTGTCCCGATGGCTGATCGGGATCGAAGAATTGCTCGCCAGTCTTAATGTCAACATAAATCGAAAAGTGGCAACTGATAAGTTGTTTGTTTCAATGTCCGCCTAAAACTTCGCCGCTTCTTTTTCGTCAATTGTGATATATTTTCGGGAACATTTTTTCGGCAGCGGTGTCTAACGTCAACAGGCGCAGTTTGCTCATACCATAACTTAAGGAGGATCTCGCGATGACGAAATTGTTTGTTCTCATGGCGTTCTTTGTTGTTTCCGCGGTTTGCGCTGTTGCTCAGAACGTGCCGAAAGAGATCAGAGGCGGCGTTCTGAACGGCAAAGCGATCAGTCTGCCAAAGCCTGAATATCCCGAGGCGGCGAGGTCTGCCGGGATGGAAGGAATTGTCGAGGTTGAGGTTACCATCGACGAAGGCGGAAATGTCATCTCAGCCGTCGCGAATACCGAACCAAGAAAAGTTTCAAAAAGCGGGAAGGGAGAAGATGAAGTAGAGGTCATTCCAGCCCCTGACATTCTGCTTCGCGAAGCTGCAGAACATGCCGCCTGGCAAGCGAGGTTTTCGCCGACCCTTTTGAGCGGAGTGCCGGTGAAGGTCAAGGGCACGATCGTTTATAATTTTTCTATCTCGCATGTCGTCACGGAAGGAACGGCCGCTCCTTCTTTGAGCGTGCTGACCGGCAGGGCAACAAGCCTTCCTAAACCGAAATATCCGCCTGCGGCCGCGGCCGTTCGGGCTGAGGGTGTAGTTTCGGTGCAGGTCACGGTTGACGAATCCGGTAATGTAGTTTCCGCAACGGCCGTTTCCGGCCATCCGCTGCTCAGAGCCGCTGCCGTTGCGGCAGCCAGGGCGGCGACATTTGAACCAAAGATAGTTGACGGAAAGACCGTACAGTTTTCCGGAGTTGTTACCTATAACTTCATCGCGCCGAAACCCGAAAACTAGTAGAATGTCCTGAATGGACGCAGTTTTACCTCAAGCAGCCAGATCGTCATATTCCGAGCGTATTTTTGCCGGCGGCGGCGCCGCGGCGATGGTAGGCGGAGCAGTCGCGGTCTGGTATTTTGACCCGGTAAATTCCGGATTATTTCCGGCGTGTCCGCTATATTCGATGACAGGCTTTGCGTGCCCGGGCTGCGGGTTGACCCGCGGGTTTCACGCACTATTCCACGGCGACGTTTGGACCGCTTTGGACTATAACGCGCTGATCCCGCTGATCATCGTGTTCTTCGGTTATATCTTTTACTCTCTGCTATCGGTGGCGGTACGCGGGAAAGGCGTTGGGCTAAGTAAATGGAGCCTTACGCTGATATGGGTTACTTTCGCCACGCTCCTGCTGTTTGGAATTCTCAGAAATCTGCCGTGGTATCCGTTTACCGTCTTGTTCCCATAACAGAAATTAGCCACGAATTACAGGCATAACACGAATAAGAAGGCAGTTCCATTTCGTGAAAATAGTGTAATTCGTGGCTAATTTCCTATGTGATCTGAACCAGCGGCTTTTCAGCGGCAAGCGATTTGGCGTCAGCACCTTCTTTACGAAGGATCTCAACTTCCTTTACAAATTCCTCGACGATATCTTCACCTGAAACACGACGCATCGGTACTCCGTCCTTGAAGATCATGCCGACGTTTCGGCCAAAGGTGATGCCGAGCTGAGAATCGTGCGCTTCGCCGGGGCCGTTTACGGCGCAGCCCATGATCGAGAGGTGCAGCGGCTCTTCGACATGTGCAAGGCGGCGTTCGACCTCGGTGACGATCTCGACGAAGTTGTCGATATCCAGCCGTCCGCAGGTCGGACATGCAACGACTGTCACGCCGCGCTTTCTGAGTTCTAGCGATTTCAGAATTTCCCAACCGACGCGGACCTCTTCGTGCGGTTCCGCGGCAAGCGATACGCGGATCGTGTCGCCGATACCTTCGTGAAGCAATATACCAAGGCCGATCGCGGATTTGATCGTCCCGCCAAACGGTGTTCCGGCCTCGGTCACGCCGAGGTGAAGCGGGTAATCGACCTTTTCAGCCATCAGCCGGTAGGCCGCGACCATTCGGTTTACGTCCGACGCTTTCAACGAGATTATCGTGTCGCCAAACCCGAGGTCTTCGAGTATCTTGATATGCCGCATGCCCGATTCGACCATCGCTTCGGGCGTCGCGGAACCATATTTCTTTAAGAGGTCTTTTTCAAGCGAACCGCCATTGACTCCGATGCGGATCGGTACTTTCTGAGCCTCGGCGGCACGTACGACCTCGCGTACGCGGTCGATCGAACCGATGTTGCCCGGATTGATGCGAAGCTTGTCGATGCCGGCGTCGAGTGCCTTGAGAGCGAGCTTGTAATGGAAATGTATGTCCGCGACGATAGGCACGTTTGTGCGTTTGCGGATCTCGTACATTGCCGCCGCAGCGTCATCATCCGGCACGGCGATGCGGACGATCTCGCAACCCGCCTCGACCATTTCTTCGATCTGGCGGATCGTTCCGTCAACATCGGTCGTATCTGTCTTGGTCATCGACTGAACGACGACCGGTGCGCCGCCGCCGATCTGAATATCGCGGACTTTGACCGCTCTGGAAACTCGCTTCATAAAAACGTACGACAAGCTTTCCAGCCTGTCGATCCGTCAGACTAGAAAGTCTGACGTACTAAAAGAACCTCGAAATATCCAAAAACAGCGTGAATACCATCAGCAGCAGTATCACCGCAAGGCCCGTTAGCTGAATGCGTTCCTTCCACGCCATCGATAGCGTCGCTCCGAACCATGACAGCACTTTCTCGATACCAAGGACCATTATCTGGCCGCCGTCGAGAAGCGGGATCGGTAACAGGTTGAAAACCCCGAGGTTCAGGCTGATGACGGCGAGGATCGAGACAAGCCCGGCGAAACCGTCCTCACGCACTACGTTAGCGATAATGCTCACGATCCCGACCGGCCCGGCAAGCCCCGCGTCCTTTACCGCACGCTGACCGCTAAAAAGCTGTCCAAAAACTCGGCCCGTGAGGGCGATGATCTCGTAATTCGAGGCGACCGCAAAATTCGCTGCGTCGCCGATACCCGCAGGTTCGCGAAACTTGCTGCTTTTTGCAGTTGGGCGAATG
>CAYTDJ010000177.1:0-6051 GCA_964436265.1 uncultured Chloracidobacterium sp.
CTTCTCGACGAAAAGGGCACTAATTCAGTTTCGATCGACCTCCGAAAAGTTTGTGATCCTATCAGTTCCTTTGAAGCCTTACGGAAGATCGTGACTTGTGAAACGGTCAATCGATCTTGAAAGCGCCCGGACCTTAAAGAAGAGATCAACGACCTGATCTCATCCGACACCGAGTCCGCCTGCGGGGTCTCGAGCATTGTTTCGATCTTAGGAACGATCACTTCAGCATTTTCGATCAAATAGGCCTTGATCGAACCAACTACTTCTTTGAGCGAATCTTCAAGTACATGGGTCAGACTCGCCCATTCCTTGCTCTTCGCAATGGAAAACCGGCATGTGCAGAATGGCCGTGTATCAAGCAAGTTTTTCAGGTCGGCGACACAGTTCAACTCCGCGAGCCTATTCTCCAGCACTCGTATTCTCTTTACCAAAGGGTTGTCATCTGTTATCAGATCCGCGAGATTTTGGAACTCCCACCAATCATCGCTGCGTTTGATCTCTTCCGCATGTGCTTGAAGCTCATGCGATCGCATTACGTTGTCATGTTCCGATACGTAATATTCGACGAATGCTCTTTTGAACCGAGCCCAGGCGTATCCCAGCTCTCTAGATCGCTCTTCGGTAGGACTCGACGACAGTTCGTCCAAAAGGACCAGCAACCTTTCCCTGTTGTTTTCTATCTCGTCTATTTCTGTTGCTTCGGTCATCATTACGTATGACTTGATCGTTGTAATTTCCGCAAATGATCGTGCAAAAACATCGATCGTCTTCAGATCTGACCGAACCTTGTCGAAGAGGGACGGTTCATCAAGAAATGCCTCCGAGACAAACGCGAGGGATTCTTGAAGCCCCAGAGCCCCGTCCTTATGTTGCTTGAAGACACTGATCGCCTTTCCAAGCGTGTTTCCGACAACCGCAGCCTTTCGATACATCCTCGAGTTGATCTCTTCCACCGGGATCTCATTGAATTTCTCTATGGTGCAGGCCTCGTCCCAACGCCTGACCCATTCATTCATCGACTCGGTCAGTTCTTTACAATTCTCAGTGTTGCTAAAACTCTTAAATTCACGGTTTCCGGATAATACTTCAGCCCATCGAAGCAGCTTCTTTGACGAGATCGCGGTCTCCTGGGGAACTGCCACCCCGACTATGTCGTCCCAGATGATCTTCAGATCGAGTGAGCGTTGATTGATACGGTCGCCCTTAGATGTGACGAACTCGATCATGCGTTGAGAGACCATTGCAGCGAGGATCAACTGCTGGGCTTCCCGTACATATCCAAACGGCGGTTTCTTGAGTTCCGCGTAAATTGTCTGGACACTTGCACCTTCTGTTCCGAAAGACGACGCAAGATCTATCACGGTGGAAACCGCCGGTATTAGACCGAGTTTATCGGCAGTTTCGGAAACGTAGAGGCGATCCTGAAGCTTCACGATGCCCAATGGAAGGGCAAATGTCTGGGCAAGCTGCTGAACTTCGGCTAGTTGGTGACGGGAGCCGCTATACAGATCCGACACCAAGGTGGCAACTTCGCCCATGCCGAGGCGTCGAAGAAAAAACGGATGCTGAGGAAATCGCAACTCGAACAGGGGTTCGAGCATGAGAGAAAAGATCTCGCTCAGAAGTTGAGAATTGCGGGCTTCCTCTGTGAAATTATAATCAAACTTGTCAATGACGAGCCGCGAGTCCTCAAGGAAAACCCGGTTCGCGATCCTTATTGCTTTCTGTCCGTATGAATGGAGCGACGCCCGGATCTCTTCACCAAACTTTTCACGCAGCTCTCGGTCTGAGTTGAGAACATGATAACGGATCAGTACCTCGATCTCGTCCTTTCGTAATTCAGCAGGCCTCCATACCACCCTCTGTAATTTCCCCTGCGAAATATCCTGCTCCAGCTCCCCATCCAGATCAATGACCGCTTCCCAATCATGGAGATCCCCGTCTACTCCTTCCGGTTGCTCAGGATTGATATCGCCCCAACATACTCGCCCTCTCCTTATTCCGCCTCGCCACGCGAGCTGACAATCTATTGAGGTCTTTCGGCTACCATCCAAGGAAAAGAACGAACTATCGGAAAACCTTTCATGGAAAAGCCGGTGAAGAAGACTTTGAACGATCTCGGCTGAGAGTTTTCCTGCAGCTTCGTCAAGGGCTTCATTAAGCTTGTCTTTGCTGCTGACCTTTAGGCTATACCTTACTTCACGCCCCTCTTCCGACACGACGCGTACATCCTCGGGAAGGGCGGCCGCAAACGTCCTTACAAGTTCTTCGACGATCTTTGCTGCCTTTTGAGTTTCTTTTTCATCAAAGATGAGCATTCCGGCAGTGATCTCCGCGGCGGTCGTTCCCTGCCCGTCAAGTGAAAGCAAAAGAAGTGCCTTCAGTATCAGCTTGGCCTGCAACCTCTGCATGACAGGTATCTTGGCCACAACTTCACTATTCAAGCGGTCATATGCGGAAAATGCTTCCTGAAGGTCTTCGATCTTACGAAGTCCTTTCTCAGCGCTGTCAAAGACTTCATCGAGAGCAATGAGCGAATTTGCCGGCCTTCCGAGGATTCGTTCTCCCGCCTCAGAGGCAAAGCCCAATAGGGCGAAATCATGCACAAAAAGGCGTACGAATGGTGCGACTTCAAGTATCACCGGATGCAGCGGATAAAGGGATGTGAATTTTTGCTCACTCCAGCGAAATGACGGGATAACCGCGCGAAAATATTCGTAAATGTCGTGTAAGACCGGCCGAAACTGATTATTCTTGGGGAAGACGTAATTATCGACCACCTTGTAAAGATGATCTTGATCCAGGTAATCGATCGTAAATGCCCTTACGATCGCGGCATTTGTGCCGTCGGCACTGGAGATGTCATCGTCGAGTGCGACCGCAAGAAACGAATTTGTCGCTTTCGCCACCTCTGCGATCTCGGCAAGAATAGCACCGTCGTCCCGACATACCCGAGCACTACGCTCCATCGCGGTATCGACCAAAACCAAAATCGGCATGTCGCCGGCCCGCGCCTTTGCCGCAGTGAATGAATCGAAAATCGTGGCTGGGACATTTCCCCTTTCAAGATTGAACGAATTTGCAATTCCCGAGCGAAATTCTTCGATCAGAGTGTCTTCTGTCCCCCGCCTAACATAAATTATCGGGTAGCGGCGTCTTAAAAGCCCCTGTGCGGCGGAACTGACATGTGAATCGCTTATTTTGTTCCGCAGTTCAGGTAGGGCAACCATCCCGCCAAATGCCGCGATGAAATGGCTTTTCCCTACACCCCGATATCCGGCAAGGGCGCAGGCGATACCCTGACCGCTCTGAAGTGATCCGACGCGGTCGAGCCATTTGACCATCAACTCAGCCGTTGCGTCGGTGAAGTGATAACCGGCTAATGTCTCGGCAGGATCACTGATAAAGTCCCTTAAATTCTTGAATTTACGGACCTCGATCAGGTCTTTGACCTTTTCTTGGATTCGTTTCATCTAGTCGGCAGTGCGAGAATGAAGAAGGTGAAGTATCGATCGGTGGTTACGCAGTAGTTAGTCGGATTCCGGCAGACCGCCGGGAGCCACGGTAAGTATAACATTCAACGCTGTTAAAACCAAAGATTTTCTTAAATGTACAAAGAAGGTCTTTCTTCAATTTTTTATCAGGTTCACAACTTTTTACACAAGGCCTGCATCAAACTGACATTGATTTGGGTCTTTACTACTAAGTACAATTCTCAAGATGATTCCTCTATGGTTCTCGGGAGGCAGAAAGTGATCAATCAGAATATCAAGCAGGTAGCCGCGACCATGGTCGTAATGTCTTTAATGACGACATTTTTTGTCCTAAATCCTGCAGCATCGGTTTATGGGCAGACGACTTCGAAAGAAAAGAGCTCCTCAAAGCCTGTAAAAAACAAGAAGTCAAATGACACCGAACAGCCGAAAGCTGAGGCAACTCCACAGGCGGATCCTAATAAGCCATTATCGGCGAAAGAAGACCCGAATCAGATCGGTAAACGAAAGATCAATTCGGGTGCGGATAAATTCTTCGGTTGGCTCGGCGGTTCTCAAGAAAAAGAGATCGCGATCGGACGAAGGCTTGCGATGGAGGTCGAGCAGCAGGCAAAACTCGTCGATGACCCGATTGTCACGGAGTACATCAATCGTGTTGGTCAAAATGTAGTACTGCATTCGGATGCAAAGGTCCCGTTCACGATCAAAGTAATTGATAGTGACGAAGTGAATGCATTTGCCTTGCCAGGCGGCTTCTTTTTTGTTAACAGAGGATTGATCCTCGCGGCCGACAACGAGGCCGAGCTAGCGGGCGTGATGGCCCATGAGATCGCCCACGTTGCCGCACGGCACGCAATGGAAAACCAGGGCAAAGGGACACTCATCAACTACGGGGCCCTGGCCGGGATCATCTTTGGCGGACCGATCGTAAGTACTGTCCTTCAGAATGGCGGCGGAATACTTGCAGGACTTGCAGGATTGAAATTTACTCGTGGTGCAGAAATGGAAGCCGATTCACTTGGCGTCCAGTATCTCTATGCATCCGGTTACGATCCGACGGCGATGTCGACCATGTTTGAAAAACTTGCCGCCCAAAACAAGAAAAAAGCCAACACCTTAAGCAAGCTTTTTTCCACCCATCCGCAATCTCTCGATCGGCGTGATGCGAGCCTCGGATTGGTCGCTCGATTTCCTGAAAAGGAAGAGTACATTATCAGCACATCTGAGTTTCAGCGTGTCAAGGCCTACTTGCTTCGACTCAGTAATGCCAAAGCCGGCGTCATCAGCGACATCGATGAAGGCGACCCGGGACGGCCGACATTGAAGAAACGTCAGCCGGATTCCCCTGATGCGGATCCGAGTGGTGATGGCGGCAGCGGAGGAAGTTCATCAAGCGAACCTCCTAAACTTAAGAAGCGAGGCGTGGAACCAACTGCAACTCCTACCCCGACTCCGAGTCCCGAATAAGATCTGAGCGGCTTCGGCCGCTCGTTCTATTTCTATTTGAGTTTTTCTTTCAGCCGCTCGATATCGACCCGGTCCGTCGAAAGGTCTAACGACCTGCTCCAATGCTCAGCTGCTAATGGCAATTTCCCAAGCCTCTTGTAAAGGTCTCCGAGATGCTCCTGAAGTGTGGCCGACATCGCTTCGATCTTCTCTGCCTCTTTGAGATACTTTTCAGCTTCGGAGAGGTTCCCAAGTTTGAAATATGCCCATCCTAGGCTGTCCAGGTACGAAGGATTTGTAGGATCGACTTCATAGGCACCTTTGATCATTTTCAATGCCTCATCAAGCTTTTCTCCGCGCTCCAGGAGAAAATATCCAAGGTTATTAAGTGCAATGGGATTTCCGGGCGATTCCTTCAAAATGTCACGCAGCGTTACTTCTGCCCCACTGTGATCACCGGCCATCTGTTGAGCAGTAGCCAGACTCAGCCTCGCGATCTGCTTTCGCTCGGCCCCTTGAGCTGCAGTGTACGCTTGGTTTGCCGATTCGATCGCTTCTTTCCCCCTGCCGGCGCTGCTGTAAAGCTGCGAGATGAACAGCAAACTCGAAAAATCATCCGTATATCCGAGATCGACAGAATAATAGGTCGAATCCCCAGTCTTACCGGTTCCGGATTCCGTCTTGAACTTACTTCGCTCTACCAGATGTTTCCGATACTCAGTTACGGCCTCATCGACACGACCAAGCTCAGTCAGTATGGTTGCCTCACGCCGCGCCAGGGTTTCGTCACTGGGCGATTTTACCCTCAATGACCTTATGGTTCGAAGTGCCTCAGTTCGATTCCCTGCCCGCCTGAACGCTTCCGCTAAAAGAGTCCCAAGCGATTGATTCTCCGGGTTAGCAAACACCGCGATCTGAAGTGCCTGGATCGCCGCAGCGGTATGGGTTCCCTTTCCGGATGCTATTGCTTGTCTCAACAGTTCTACAGCCTCGCCATTATCAGGATCATCGGAGATGACCTGGCTAAGAATGTCTATGGCATCGGTGATCTTACCTGACTTAATGTAGGCATCGCTCAACTTCATCGAAGCGTTTTCAGGGGCTAGCGAGT
>CAYTDJ010000178.1:0-6023 GCA_964436265.1 uncultured Chloracidobacterium sp.
GGACAAAAGTTCTCGATGTAGCTTGCGGCAATGGAAACACCGCGATCCCTGCGGCCAAGGCTGGAGCCGATGTAACCGGCGTCGACCTCATTCCTTATCTGATCGAACAGGCAAGGGAACGCGCCGCCGCTGAAGCGGTCGAGGCAAAGTTTGAAGTCGGCGATGCTGAAGCTCTGCCGTACGACGATTCGACCTTCGATGCCGTCGTGACAATGTTCGGGGCGATGTTCGCGCCGCGGCCTGATGTAGTTGCGAGCGAGCTTAAACGCGTATGCCGCCCCGGCGGTTTGATCACGATGGCCAACTGGACGCCGGAGGGCTTTATCGGCCAGATGTTCAAAGTTACCGGAAAGCACGTGCCGCCACCGGCATCAATGCCTTCACCGATCCTCTGGGGTGTGGAAGAAGTTGTCAAAGAACGATTCGGCGTCGGCGTGACCGAAGTTGAACTCGTTCGGCGGCCGATGCGGTTCGATTTTCCGTTTGGGCCTGCCGACACGGTCGAATATTTCCGTAAGTACTACGGGCCGACGCAGAAAGCGTTCGATGCTTTGGATGCAGAAGGTCAGTCGGCCTTGCGCGCCGATCTCGAATACCTCTGGGCGGAAAATAACGAAGCAAAAGACGGTACAACGGTCGTGATGTCGGAGTACTTGGACGTTCGGGTTATCCGTTCATAACAGCATTTTCAAGGAGCAATCAAATGATTAGCATAATTCAAAAGATCAATAAATTTGTCTTCGCAGTCGCGATTATTTCGGCTGCGGCATCGATGGCTGCGGCACAGAAGGACTCGCCGCGGGTGCCCGAACTTCCGGCCGGCTGCGAGCAGCTTCAGGTGCCAGAGGGAAATGAGGTCGCGTTTCGCGTATATGCTTCGGGAGTACAGGTATATTGGTGGAACGGCACAAGTTGGGGCTTTGTTGGTCCTATCGCGACGCTTTATGCCAACGCGGGTATGACCGGAAAGGTCGGGTTACATTATGGGGGACCAACATGGAAAAGCAACAGTGGTAGCCTTGTTATAGGCAAAAATCCGATCCGCTGCGCGCCCGATCCGGATTCGATACCGTGGCTCCGACTTGAAGCCGATGAGACCGACGGCGCAGGTATTTTCAACGGCGTCACGTTTATTCAGCGTGTGAACACTAGCGGCGGCAAGGCACCCTCGGCACCGGGAACGATTGATGGTGAAGAGGTTAGTGTTCCGTACACGACAGAGTACGTGTTCTACAAGAGCAGGTATTAAACCACCAATGATCCATAACTTCGCGGCCTTCTTCTATCCCCACCAGAACGAGGCCGCGATTATGCAATAAAGCCCGATCAGGGCAAGTCCTTCCAGCCAGATCGATTCGCCGTCGTAGATGATGAACGCGCTGACGATCACGGCAAGCAGCAATACGGCTACGAGCAGCGGCGATAGTACAAAGGTCAGGATCGCTCCACCGAGCACATACGACAGCAATACCAGGACGGGAAAAAGGCCGAGGGCTATCTGAAGCGAGCTGTTGAGAATTACGCTTACTGCATAATCAGCCTGATTTCGCCACGCAAGCTGGATCCCGATCAGATTCTCGATCGCGTTTCCTGCGACCGCAACGACCACGAGACCGGCAAACGCCTCCGAAATACCGAGAGTCGCCATTGCCGGCTGGAGAGCCTCAACGAACCAATCAGAGACCAAAGCGGCACCGACACCCGCACCGGCTAGTACGCCTATAGTCAAGGGCAATGACCATTTGGCGTGGCCGTTGTGTTCGCCTTCCGGTGTGACTGCCGGATCGCCCTTTACGGAGAAGTAGATATTCGCGCCGAGCAGGATGAGCAAAACTATCGCGAGGAATATATCCAGCGAAAGTATGTGCGGTTCTGCCGGTGTGTGCAGCAGTTTGGCGAGCGTCGGGACGACGAGGACTGCAGACGCCAGAAGCATAAGCGTGACGATCATCTTTGGCGGTTCCGAATTGAATCGCTGAGTCCCGTTCTTTATCCCGCCAAAGAACAACGCAAGCCCCAGGACAAGGATCGAATTTCCGAGGATCGATCCTATCAATGCAGCCTGCACGACCTGATCCAAGCCCGCCCGCAAGGCAAAGATGCAGACAAATAGTTCGGGCAGATTGCCGAGCCCGGACTGAAGGACGCCCGTCGCTCCCGGCCCGAGCCGACTGCCAAGCTGTTCGGTCGCGTCGCCGACGATCATCGCAAGCAGCGCGAGTGCGGCGGCGGTCACTACGAACGCAAGGACGGCGTTCGCATGTGCATAATGAAGTATTCCCGATACCGCGGTCACTACAACGCACAGCCCGATGATGATCTTTTCTTTGCGTTCCATGTTCTTATTTGTCGCCGCCGAGAACTTTCTTTTCCAACTGCTTTAGCCTCTGCGCGATATCGCCTAGTCTTCTATAGGCGGCGGTTGACCGCAGCCATTCGCGATTGTCAAAGCCGGGAATTCCCGAGATCACCTTGCCGGGTTCGATGTCGTGGGAGGTTGCTGACTTTGCTGTGATAACAACATCGTCACCGACCTTCAGATGGCCGGCGATGCCGACCTGGCCCGCGAGTATAACACGTTTCCCGATCACCGAACTGCCGGCAAGACCGGTCTGCGAACATATCAGCGCATCTTCATCGACCGTGCACGAATGGCCGATCTGGACGAGGTTGTCGATCTTCGCACCGCGTTTGATCCGCGTCTCGCCGACGGACGCACAGTCGATCGCCGTATTGGCGCCGATCTCAACATCAGCTTCCAATACCACGCGGCCGACCTGCGGTATCTTCAGCCAGCGTTTCTCCTCATCCTTTGCGTACCCGAAACCATCCGAACCGATGGTAGTGTTGTTGTGGATCGTGCAGTTGCGGCCAATCACACAGTTCTCACGGATGGAAACGCCTGAATGGATGACCGAGTTTTCACCGATCGAAACACCATCGTAAAGTGTTGTGTTCGGAAAGATCTTTACGCCGGATGCTATCGAACAATTCCTGCCGATGACTACATTTGCCATTATCTCGACGTTTTCTGCGACTTCAGCCGATGGATCGATCACCGCCGTCGAATGTATAGAAGGCGCGATCGGCGTTTCCGGATGAAATAACCTCAAAGTCCGCGTGTACGCGAGATATGGATCGCTTGCCCGAAGTACGGCGATGTCATCCCGCGTTATTGCAACGTCGTTATTGAGTATGATCGCCGAAGCCTTTGTGTCGGCGATCTGCGGCGTATATTTAGGGTTCGCAAGAAATGTGATATCGCCGCCTCCGGCAATATCAAGCCCGGCAGCACCGTTGATCTCCACATCCGGCGAGCCCGAATCGATGACGGACCCAGTTTTTTCTGCGAGTTCGCTAAGTTTCATTTGAACAACCTTGATAAACAGTCGGCGGGTATGCAAGACTAGTTTTATCAAACAACCATCCCCAGGCAAAGTCCCCCAAAACTTTGGTGCCCGCATTCCAACTCTCCATCTTAGAAACAGGAGTCAGTAAATAATGGGCGAAAAAACTCACGCAGTTTCCGCGAAGTATCAGTCCCCGGATGATTACATTATGTCAGAACGTCAAAATCCTACCAGAAACGAATACGTCGGCGGCCGAGTGATCCCGCGGTCGGGTTCAAACCGTTGGCACAGCCTTATCGTTTCCAACATTGCGATCGCCGTAGGCAGCCGTGTACACGGCGGCAAAAATGATATCTATATCGGCAATATGCGCGTGCGGGTAAGAAACAATTTCATTTGTTACCCGGACGTTATCATCGTCTCCGGCGAACCGGCATTTGCCGATCAGGCCGGCGACCTTCTGTTAAACCCGACCATCGTCGTCGAACTGGTTTCGGGTGCGACCAACTATGCCGACAAGACGCAAAAGCTCGAAAGCTTTCTCGCGATGGACAGCGTCAAGGAAGTCGTGCTGGTAAAAGAAGACGAAATGCGTATCGAACACTACGCAAAACAGAACGCCAAACAGTGGATCTACAAGATCTATAACGAACGCGACGATGTGTTATCGCTCGAATCGGCGGGCTGCAAGGTCTCGTTATCGGAGATCTATTCTCAGATCAAATTCGGACATGCACCGTTAAGCTCGACGGCGGTCAATTAACTACATCAGGTTTACCGGGTCGATCTCGACATGATAGCTGCGGAGGTCACCGCCGGAGACCTCGGCTTGTTTTAGGGCGGTTTCAAGGACGCTGCGGATGGCCTTTCGGTTGCCCGACTTGATAATGATCTGGATCCGGTATTCGTTTTTCAATCTTGCGATAGATGCTGCGGCGGGGCCGAGGAATCGGCATTCGCCGCCTTTGTTTGCCTGATCGAGAGCGGTTTTTAATATCTCCGCATTCCGCTTGGCTTTTGCGATGTCTGGGTGGCGAATGAGTATCGACGCAAGTGCGACAAATGGCGGATATGCCATGCGTTCGCGAAAGCGTATCTCGTGATCGTAAAACTTTTCGTAGTTTTGCTCGACGGCGTACCGCAAAGCGTAATGCTCCGGGTGATAGGTCTGTATAAGCACACGTCCGGGCAGATCGCCTCGGCCTGCACGTCCGGCTACCTGCGTCAACAATTGAAAAGTCCGTTCCGCAGATCGAAAATCCGGCAAACCAAGCCCGATATCCACTGAAATGACCCCGACAAGCGTAACGTTATGAAAATCGTGGCCCTTGGCGAGCATCTGCGTGCCGACGAGCATGTCGATCTCACCGCGGTCGAATGAGAGCAGAGTTCGGTCGATCTCGCCTTTTCGTTTCATCGTGTCGCGATCTACGCGGGCGATGCGAAGATCGGGAAACTTCTTCTCGAGTATTCCTTCGAGCTGTTCGGTGCCCTGGCCGATAAAATACAGAAACTCGCTCTCGCAGAACGGACAAACAGAAGGCGTCTGTGCCGTGTAATTGCAGTAATGGCAAACGAGCCTGTCCTCGCGTTTGTGATAGGTGAGTGTGATGTCGCAGTTGACGCAGCGGAGCGATTCGCCGCAGCTTCGACAAAGTACGAACGATGAAAATCCGCGTCGGTTCAGCAGTATCATTGACTGTTCGCCCTTGGAATGTGTTTCGGCGATTGCTTCGAAAAGCCGCGGCGAAACAACGACATCCTTTCCGGCCCTTCGGAACACATCGCGCATATCGATCAGTTCGGCAGTCGCCATTGGACGTTCGCCAATGCGGCTCTGAAGCTGAAGATACTGATATTTGCCGGCCTTTGCGTTGTAGAACGATTCAAGCGACGGCGTGGCAGAGCCGAGTACGACAACACCTCCTGCGCGATTCGCCCGCATTACAGCCAGATCGCGTGCGTTGTAAAACGGAGCTTCATTCTGGCGATACGACGTATCGTGCTCTTCGTCGATGATAACGATCCCGAGATTATCTACCGGTGCAAAGATAGCGGAACGCGTTCCTATAACGATGCGTGCATCGCCGGAGCGTATCCGCCGCCATTCGTCAAAGCGTTCGCCGGGGGAGAGATTTGAATGAAGGATCGCAACGGCACTTCCAAAAACGCCGCGAAGGCGACGCGAGAAGATCGGCGTCAGAGCGATCTCAGGCACGAGCATCATTGAGCCTTTGCCTTGCATCAACGCTTCGTGCATCGCCCTTATGTAAACCTCGGTCTTGCCGCTTCCCGTTACGCCGTGCAGCAAAAACGCATTGTATTCATCGCTTTTGAGCGCTTTCGTCAGCTCCGATAAAACAAACGATTGTTCGGCTGTCAGCTTCAGATCGCCGGGGCCGGGAAGTATTGCGTTCTCGAGCGGATCGCGAAAAACCTCGTGTACATAAATTTCGAGCAAACCTCGTTTTGCCAGGGTATTGATGGGCGAAGCACCGACATCCGCCTTTTCCAGAAGATCGGTAAAGAGCATTTCACCGCAGTTCGCGGCAAGCGTCTCGAGCAGTTTCGCTTGCGGTTCGGTCAGCGGTTTACCGTTGTCTGTTTCTGCGATAAGCCTTACAGCCTTTCGGCGCTTGGGCCTCACCGATCCTTCGGACGTGCGCACGTGTG
>CAYTDJ010000179.1:0-6021 GCA_964436265.1 uncultured Chloracidobacterium sp.
AACTGACAGGTTCAGGAAACTTTGCCGGGGACTTTGGGCTTCGGGATCAGATCAGACGTGCATCGGTCTCGATCATGGCAAATATTGCGGAAGGCCATGGAAGACGCTCCAATATTGAATTTGCGAACTTTTTGAACACGGCTCGCGGTTCGACAGCCGAAGTTCAATCGCACCCTCATATAGCGCGCGGACTGGAATATATCCCTCAAACCGACTTCGAGCTACTTTATCAGCAGCTAACAGAGATCTCTCGAATGACTCTGTCGCTTGCGCGGTACTTAAGAACCAGCGACAAATAACTTTCTGCAACTATCTGGTACGCTTCAACTTTCCGCAACTATTAACCATGCCGACCTGGAAACTAGAGATCGAATACGAAGGCACGCGTTATCGCGGCTGGCAAATACAGCACAACGCCAAAACGATACAGGGCGAACTGCAGGACGTGACGCGGCAGTTGTTTGCTTCGAAGTTTGAGCTTTTCGGCGCCGGGCGCACCGATGCGGGTGTACATGCACTGCGGCAGATCGCGCATTTGAGGGTCGATGAGCTGACCGCGAACGTGACTCCGCGGCAGATACAACACGGATTTAACGACCTGCTGCCGCACGATATCAACGTCCTGAAAGTCTCCAATGCGCCCGACGATTTTCATGCCCGCAAAGATGCCATCGCGCGTTACTACCTCTATCAAATATCGACGCGGCGAACCGCGTTTGGAAAGAATCTGGTTTGGTGGATAAAGGACCGGCTCGATGAAAAAGCGATGGCCGAAGCTGCGAAGCTACTGGTCGGCAAACACGATTTTTATTCATTTTGCGAACTCGAGGAAGGAAAGAAGCAGTCGACGATCGTAAAGGTCGAACACGCGGAAGTTTTCACCGATGGCGACCTTATCTGTTTCCGGATCGGCGCGTCGCATTTCCTATGGAAAATGGTCAGGCGTATCGTGGGCATGCTGGCAGAGGTCGGCCGCGGAAATCTGGACTATGCAGGCTTTGAGCGCCTGTTCAAGTTCAAGTCAGACGTGCCGGCTAAGTTTACCGCTCCGCCGTCAGGACTTTTCCTCGAGAAAGTACTCTACAAAGGTGACAACCCGCCGGACGGCCGAAAAGGCATTGTCACGATCCGTTAAGAAGTATTAACTTGCCAATCTCGGCTCGTTGTGACAAATTCAAAACATTCGGAAAATTAGGACCACGATCAAGGAAGAAACTGATAAATGCCCAAAATCACTGCTGAAACTGCCACAGGAACCGTTGAGATAGAATGCGAAGAAGGCAGAAAGCTCGTACTTTGTTTGGAAGATAACGGTGTCGACATCATGCACCGATGCGGCGGAAACGCCCGCTGCACCACATGCCGCGTTGAGGTACTAAGCGGCGAGACGGGTTCGCGGACCGAGGCCGAAGAGGCGATACTCGCCACAAAGCCGGACATCGCGCCGAACACCCGTTTGTCATGCCAGATCCGCTTGAGCGGCGATGTTCATGTGAAGGTAATAAATCAGGCCAGCGTCACCGGCGTCGAACCCGGAACACGGCCGGAAGAATAGAAAAACATAAGGGGAAATATGCTAAGTAAACTAAAGAACAAGATCACCGGCGAATTCGGCGTCGCCGAAGCACACTGCGATGCTCCGTGCGGTGTTTACGATCCGTCATCGGCCCGCATAGCTGCCGAGGCAGTGCTGTCGATGACAAAAAAGATACTTGACCTGAAAGTGCCGGACGGCAGCGATGCAAAGGCGACCGCGAACTATCACAACACGCTAACTCGGTACATCATGGTCAAGGAAGAACAGGCCCGTGTCGCAAAGGAAGAACTGCTTATCCTTTGGACCGATTACTTTAAGCCGGTTCATCTTGAGAAATATCCGAATCTGCACGACACATTTTGGAAGGCGGCAAAGCTTTGCTCAGCTTGCAAGGTCGAGGTCAGCCTCGAGCATGCTCAGGAACTCATGGAAGCGATCAAAGAGATCCATGGCATTTTCTGGGGAAGCAAGGACAAGGAAGTTGCCTGGTTTACCGCTTCTTAGTTTTTGGTCATTAAGGGCAGCAGGTTTTGGACCGTTGCCCTTTTTCTTTTATGCGCGACGAGATACCCGTTGCCGGACTTCGCGAGTGGCTCAATATGCTGTTGGGCCGGCGGTTCGGACTGCGGGTCGAGGGCGATTCGATGCTCCCAACGCTTGAATCGGGCGACCGTGTACTCGTCGATCCAAGAGCGTCGATCCGCGAGGGCGACATCGTACTCGCCAACCATCCGTTCAAATCCCTTAAGATAATCAAACGACTTTTGTCTATCGAATCGGACGGCCGAATGTTTCTTACCGGCGATAATCCGGACGCGAGTACCGACAGCCGCGTATTCGGTGTGATCAACCGAAAACACCTTATCGGAAAGGTAGTTTCCCGGCTTTAGTTACTTTCATAGACCGCTATTTACAACGAAATATATTCATTGACGTCTGATGCAGTGATGTAATAGCATCAGATGTATGCGAACTACCCTGGACATTGAAGAAGACGTTCTGGTTGCGGTCAAGGAACTGGCGAGGCACGAAAAAACCACGGCGGGAAAGGTCGTGTCGCGACTGATTCGAAAGGGCTTGACGGGCGACCTCAGCAAATCGAGAAACCTAACGTATCGGAACGGCGTCCCGATACTTCCAAGTCGCGGCCGAGTAATTACCAACGAACTGATCGATCAGATAAGAGAAAAGGAAGGTATATAAAACGTGCGGGCCTTGCTTGACGTTAATGTAATTCTCGCTTTGATCGATTTTGATCACGTGTTTCACTCTCTCGCTCACACTTGGTGGAACGGAGCGAAAATGGAAGGTTGGGCAAGCTGTCCTTTGACGGAAAACGGAGTTGTGCGGATAATGTCGCAGCCCGATTACTCAGCTCCTGATAACTACTCTGCGGAAAACGTGATCCAATGGCTTCGTGAATTTGCTCGGGGGACTGACCACGAATTTTGGGCCGACGACATTTCTCTCCTGGATAAGGATCACTTTGACGCGAATCGAATTCTCGGACCAAAGCAGGTAACGGATACTTACCTTCTCGGCCTGGCAGCTTCAAAGGGCGGGCGACTCGTCACATTCGACCAAAGGATAACCCTTGCCGCAGTTACAGGAGCCTCAGAAAAAAATCTTCATGTGGTCGTCTAGCAGTAACTTCTTAAATGCCGCCCTCGTTTCAAACGGTACGCCGAAATGCCGAGATAAATACAGAGTTGCCAGGCCGTACTCCTACAGTTTGATCCCAATGACGATTTTCAGGAATTTTATTGGAAAAGTATTGTGATCGGCATTTTTTTTTGCTATATTTCCGCTGCTTTACCAAACTTCCATATAGAGGTGCAGAATGTTAAAGAAATTCCTACTCTCAATTGGCATCCTGTTTCTCATTTCCATCGGTACTGAAGCTCAATCAACATGCAGCTGTTCAGTGCCATATGGATGTTCAGCAAATCAGACATGTCCCGCAAAGTATCTTGCGGTATGCACATGTTCTCCGTCCGGCTGCAGTTCGGAATGTGTCAAGGAAGGTGAAGGAGAACTTGATCTGGTTGATGCGAATTCGTTGGTCAAACTACTCTCGCAAACTCAAAACGACAAGATAGGCCCGGCACTTTCAACGGCTTTTGGTAAGCACATTGTTTTCGTTCCGGCAGATCCGGGCTTTGTACCTAACTATCGTGATCTGAGTCTCACATCACATTGGGACGTTTTAGAATACCTGGCAAAGAATGGAACATTGACCATTAATCGTCGGGAGTTGGATTTCTGGAACGGACTCCGTGAAGGCCTAAGCAGCGGGACGGAATTTCAGATCTGCAGCGGAAACGCATCGACGCGTCAGATATTGAACCAACTGAGTTTCCTTTCTGGAAAACGATTTCAGCTCACTTCTGCGGATAAGGAACTGAGATCAAACGATCCCGTCACCGGCAATGGCCTTTCCGGCCTGCTCGAGAACTTGTCCAGAACAAGAAATGTCTCTATAAAGACATTAATGTAATTACCCTCAGATCACCGGTCAAAAAAACGCCAAGGAAACGGATCAAACACAAGTTTCCTTGGCAATTCTTATATGGGAAAGGTGCGATCAGTACCTCGGAACGCTTGGATCTACCTGGTCCGACCAAGCGCTGATGCCGCCTTTCAGGTTGATCAAACGCCCTTCGAATCCGGCGTCCTTTAGATAGCCGATCGCTCTTGCGCTTCTGACGCCGCCCTTGCATTGAACGACGGTGACCTTTCCTTTGGGAATCTCGCAAATGCGGTTAACGACTTCGCCGAGCGGTATCAACTTCGCCGTCGGAATGCGCGCGATCTCAAACTCGTGAGGTTCGCGAACGTCGATAAGCTGAAAATCGACTTGTCCCTGAAACCAGTTGTTGAGTTCGGTCGCCGTTATTTCTTCGATCGCGGGCGTCGGTGCGGCCGGGGCCTTTAGGCCGCAAAATTCCTCGTAATCGACCAGTTCTTTGATCGACGGGTTTTTACCGCAAAGCGGACAATCAGCATCTTTGCGCAGCTTGAGCTGGCGGAAATTCATCGTCCAGGCGTCAAACAGCAACAGGCGATCAAGGAGGATTCCATCGGCGCCAAGGATGACCTTGATCACTTCGTTTGCCTGAATTGTTCCGACGATGCCCGGCAAAACGCCGAGAACGCCGCCTTCGGCGCAAGACGGAACGAGTCCGGGCGGAGGCGGTTCGGGATAGAGACAACGATAACAAGCGCCTTTCTCCGCCCAGAAAACGCTTGCTTGGCCTTCGAAACGGAATATCGAACCGTAAACGTTCGGCTTTCCTGCGAGAACGCTCGCATCGTTGACGAGGTAACGCGTCGGGAAATTATCGGTTCCGTCAACGATCACGTCGAAATCTTTGAACAGCTCAAGTGCGTTCTCGCTCGTCAGACGAGTTTCGAATGCCTCGATCTTTGTGTGCGGATTTATGTCCCTGAGACGGTCCGCGGCGGACGCGATCTTTGGCCGGCCGACATCTTTCGTGCCGTGAACGATCTGCCGCTGAAGATTAGATTCGTCAACTACATCGAAATCGACTATTCCGATCGTGCCGACGCCGGCCGCGGCAAGATACAAACCCAGCGGTGATCCAAGCCCGCCAGTTCCGATCGTAAGGACACGCGCATTCTTAAGCTTTCGCTGGCCTTCGAGCCCGACCTCGGGAAGTATCAGGTGACGCGAATAACGCGCGATCTCCTGGTTGGAAAGCTCAGGCAGCGGATCGGCCGCCCTTGCCTCTGCGGCGGCACTTCCGCCCGCGATCGACGGAACGATCATGATAGTCTCGCCGTCATTTAAAGGCGTTGCCGGGCCGTCAAGATGGCGAATGTCTTCATCGCCGACGTACACATTAATGAAATTACGAAGCTTGTTCTGTTCGTTGTACAGGTGCTTGCGAAGCTCGGCATGTTCGGCCGTAAGCTCCAGCAACGCATCCCCTGCGGTAGATGCATTAACTTCTATCTCAGAGCTGCCGCCGGCGAACTGACGAAGCGGTGTAGGAATGACAATTGTTACGGACATAAAATTCGATCTCCAGAAAAGATAAAATAATAGCTGTTAGCTGTTAACCTGTTGTCCAACCGACCGAACGATAAATTCAGAGTTAAATCTCGTCCGGTCGTTTTCCATCTCCCAAGAGCGGATATCAATTACTTCCCCCTTGATCACCGATGCGATGACGTAAGACCATACCGGCAAGGCGTGATCGAGGTCGTATTGCGAGGGTATTGCGGTGTCATCAGGATGCGAATGGTAATACCCGACCACGTCCAGTTTCTTTTCTCTCGCATACTGCTCTGCACGCAAAACGTCTTTCGGCAAGATCAAAATTCGGTCGTGGCGATCGGCTTCGTCACGTGCGTTTTCGAGCGGGAATGTCTCGAACACGGTCTTCTTTCCGTCCTCAAACTTCCCTATCAACATTCCGCCGCACTCGTGCGGATAATCGCGTTCGGCGTGGAGGCAGATC
>CAYTDJ010000180.1:0-6010 GCA_964436265.1 uncultured Chloracidobacterium sp.
CCGTTTGCCGTGTAGCCTTCTGACACGGCATATGAACAGTATCCGCCATACTGTGGAGCGTAGGATTCCGGATCTGCCTGGAATTTCTTCATATTTTCTTCGCTTGAGAAATACCACTTAGCACCTTTCCAGATGTATTCGTATTTTGGGTCGCCCTTTACCGCGTTGTTGACAGCAAAATAAGCGACGGCATCGTAACCGCGAAGTGCATTTCCGTTTCCGTCCAGATTGAACCCGATCGTTTCGGGAGTTTTACTGCATGCACCAAGTGCGGCGGCAATGCCTATTGCTATGACAATAAGAACAGATTTTCTATTTATTGATCTCATATGATTATTTTTCAACTAACCTGACAGCGTGCCCGTCCGGATCGCGAACCAAAGCCGCTTTGCTGAATCCGAGAACGTGCTCTTTAAACAATACCGACGCTGTCGAAATGTATTCCGGTTTATATGAACGAAACAGTCCGTCGACATTTCCTGTCGAAAAACTCGTCTGCCAGTGCCATAGGTCGTTGCTCCTTGTGTCGACGGGAAAGGGCCGGCCGTTCGTGGGTGCTAGATACTCGAGAAACTCGACATTGATACCGGCATCTCTTGTTTTCAATCCAGATATGTGCAGCTTGGCACCAAAGACGTTATTCAAGTGTTCCTGCTCCGGACCATAGTTGACACTTTCCCCGGCTACCGAAAGCCCGAGTGCGTCGCGATAGAATCTGAGGCTCGTCTCTGTATCGCCGACAACGATCGCCGTATGATCGATGCCGAGAAACAGCCGTCCGCTCTTTTCGAGGTCATGCCATTTCTGTGCGCCCTTATCTGGCGGAAACGCGAGTATTTCCAGGACGTGGTCGTCGAAGTCTTTGAAATAGAAGGCTTTTATTCCGGCCGCAGCTGTGATGTACGATGGCAGCGTTTGCGGGCCGGTCGAGGCGTGCCTAACCTTGTTCGCCTTTAGATATGCGTATGCCTTGTCCATGTCCGAAACTATGATCGCAACGTGCTGAAACCAGCGATCATTGCTGCGGGAATCCACTGGAACGGGCCGTCCTTGCGGGGTGAGATACTCCGTTAGTTCGAGCGTCTCGTCACCAAGCTTCAAGCGGACGACACGAGCTCTTGCACCGAACACACCTGAAAGATGCTCAAGATCGCTGCCCCAGACCTCGGCATCCGAAACTTTTTCAAAGGGCAGGACTCGCGTGTAGAAGTCCAGTGCCTTGTCCATGTCTGACACAGTGAATCCGACCGATTCGACATGCGAAACAGCCTGGCCGCGAGCTGAGGCAAAAAGTGCGAAGATCGCGATGACGGCGATCAGAAACCATCCGAACGGGAAAGTATTTACGTATGATCCTTTCGCTCTCATTAGCTCATCCTCTCTAACAAATGCCGACCGACTCGAAGCGCGTTCGCCATGATCGTCAATGCCGGATTGACCGCCGAACTCGAAGGGAAGAAGCTGCCGTCAACAACATACAAATTATCCAGATCGTGTGCCTTGCAGTTTCGGTCCAACACAGACGTTCTCGGATCATTCCCAAATCGGACCGTGCCATTTTGGTGGGCGACGCCGGCGAGCGGTATCTGCTGCGCGAGATACAGATTGCGTGAGAACAGGCCCTGATGGCACTCGTGTCCGTGAACATCACATTTACGCTGATTGTTCATCAAGTGCTTGAGCCGTTTTTGAAGCTGCTTGTGAGCTTCAACATTGTTCGGTGTGTACGCAAGTACGATGTTGCCGTCTTTGTCCAAAGTAATCCTGTTTTCAGGCCGAGGCAGGTCTTCGGTCGTGAGCCAGAAATCAAGCGAGTGTTTCGCCATCTGGTCAAGTGCGAATCCGGGAGCGATCGCCGGAGCCCCGGCAGAAAGCGTTACTCCGTCGAGTTTGCCGACAAATGAAATATGACCCATCGGGTAAGGGAATTCGCTGTCGCCGAAATAGTAGTCGTTTACCGCTAAAGTCTTCTGGAACACGGTCGGATTAGGACATTTCGACACCGCAAGCAGAACTGAGTTTACGTGTCCCATATAATTGCGGCCGACCTGATCGCTGCCGTTGGCAAGGCCATTCGGATGATGAGCGTTGGCGGATCGAAGCAGCAATGCGGCCGAGTTAATGGCGCCGGCTGAGACCACTACGATGTTTGCCGAGTAAGTTTCTTTTTCACCGCCGCGTTCGACGTTGACCGCCGAGATCGTCTTCCCGCTAGCGTCAGTGTCGAGTTTTGTGACGAGTGCGTTGGTCAAAAGAGTCACATTTGAGAATTCGGTCGCGTGATCGATTCCGCATACCTGTGCGTCGGATTTCGCATTTAGTAAGCACGGAAATCCGTCACACGTGGCGCAACGTACGCAGGTACTTTTCCTGTCATTCTCTTTGAGCTGTATCCCGAGCGGCACGTGAAACGGATTTACACCCAATGCAGCAAAATCCTCGGCAAGATGCTCGATCCTTGGTTCATGGCTAACTGCCGGATAAGGGAATCCTGAACTTGCATGCGGTTCGGTCGGGTCTTCGCCGCGCGTGCCATGAACGTGGTACATCGCCTCCGCTTGCGAATAAAAGGGCTCGAGTTCATCGTACCCGATCGGCCATGCCGGTGAGATGCCGTCATGATGTTTCAGCTCGCCGAAGTCCTCTTTTCGCATCCGGAAGAGAGCTGCACCGTAAAATTTCGTGTTGCCGCCGACGTTGTAGTTAGTGTGCGGATGCAGCGGTTTGCCGTCGCGGTCGTACCACGTTTCCTTCGTGTTGTATTTTGCTTCGACATTGACCGCACGCGAGTTCCAGTTGTCGGTCTCGCGCTTCACGTAATCGCCGCGTTCGAGTATGAGTATCTTCTTGCCCGACGGCGCAAGTTTTCTGGCAAGCGTTCCGCCGCCTGCTCCGGTCCCGATAATGATCACATCGTAATGTCCGTTGTTCATAAAACTCCAATTCAAAAGATCCCAGATATCGTTCTGAACATCCGGGGATGTTTCGTCACCTCGATCCGTGCCGATGCGTCTCCGCTCTCAGGATCCATCTCGCCGAATCTGCAATTGAAAATGCATCTTACCGTGCCGGTATGATCGAACTTTGCACACAAAACCGACCGCAAACCGCGGGTTCTTACATAAACTTCGGCGGCGGCCAACATCGCTATGGCCGGGGCAGTGAAATAGATCCACCATGCTGTCCATGTATTTCCGACGACAGCTGACCCGAGGGTTCTCGCTGGATTCATACTCATTCCGGAGACCGGCGATTCTACGGCTATATAGATGGCGACAAATAGACCTGCAAAATAGGGCGTGAATTTGTGTAACTTTGCGTGATTGCTCGTGTACAGCACCATTGACATCATCAGAAAAGCGATCACCGTCTCGCCTGCAAACGCGGCCGCGACACCGAAATGTCCGGGAACCGTCGGTACAAAATTTACTTCCTTTACGGCAAGCAGGTCGCCCAAAAGCAGCCACGCGACGAGAACGCCGAGCGAGGCTCCGATGAACTGAAAGATCACGTAAAAAAGAGCGTCTATTCGGGCGATCTTTCCCAATCGGAGAAATGTCAACGTGACCACCGGGTTGATATGGGCGCCAGACCGTTTGCCCCATGGCGATTTGAATATGCCGATTGCGGTCAGGCCCATCGCAATGCCCATCGGGATGTTTCGAAGTGATGTGCTGTATTCGGCAAGGTATGAATCCGGATGAAATATGATCACGCCGAATAGGCACGCTGACACCATAAATGTGCCGAGTCCCCAGGCCTCGATAAGAAATTCGGGCCAATGATCCTTAACTGCTTGGAGCATCGCGTTCACGCTTATTACAATCAGCGGCCTGTGAGGGTTTATTCCAGGATCGGGCGTATAATCGAGTTATCGGGAGGCAGTGACGATGGATTTCTACTTTTTACTTTTTTCGCTCTTCTTTCCGCGGATAACGATGCTGGTCTATCTTTTCGAAGGATGGTATCCGGCCAATCTCGTTCCGAACTGGCTCGACGTCGCTTTGGGTGTGTTTGCTCCGAGGATCTTGATCCTGATCTATATCTATCAGAACATGGGCTACGACAATATATGGTTTGCCGCCCACCTCGTTGTGATGATACTCACGTACTTTGGAGGCAGCAGGGAGACGGCCCGAAGACGACGCAGAAGGCGTGAAGCCTGAGTTTGTTCTCAGATCTCAAGCACTGAATGGAATCCTCCGAACCCGTCTTCTTCTTTCATTCCGTGTGTCGGATCTTCGATCCAGCGTTCGTTATCGATGAGTAACTTGTAGCGGACTCGCTGGCTAAGGTTTATTTGGATCGATGTCGTCCAAAGTCCGTTCGCGGTTCGCTTGAATGGAACGCTGCTTCTGTTCCATTCGTTGAAATCGCCGACAAGATTGACGCTTGCAGCGTGGTCATCGTGAAAGGTGAATTCGACCATTTCGCCGATTCTCACCGGCGCTTTGAATCCTTTGTTATCGCCTGTGTGCCTTTCAGATGCCGCAAGTTCCACCGCACGCCTTGCGTTTAGAACTCCGTAACCTTGCCTGATGGCTCGATTCGACGTTATGCGCTCTGCTGTTGTTATGAGTATGTGTTTTATCGCCTTGGGGCCTAGAAGCGGATTGGCTTCGAACATCTGTGCGATCACGGAGGCGGTTATCGGAGCGGCAAACGATGTTCCGTCCACGTGCTGATAGTGTGTCGCAACGATCTTTCGCTTCTGAAGTTCGGTCTCGACAAACTGTCTTGCTTCGGGAATTTCGAGGTTCAGAATGGGGTTTTCAAACCCGGCTTCCTCCCAGAATTCTTCAAGTAGTGCGGTAAAACTGAAATCGGGCGCCGACGAGAGCATCGAAAGGGTCACGGCCTCAAGGTAATCCGGCGTATTTGGCAAGATCGGGGCCGCGACAAACATTGCGGGAGCGATCAACTCCGGCTTTACGTTTCCGTCAACTGTTGTTCCAAAGCTTGAGTGATAGAGGACAAGGTCTTCTCCGTCTAAGACATTTCCGTCACTGTATCCGCCAACGGTGATCACCGATGGTGAACTGGCGGGCGGGATGGTGCAGCTTTCAGACGAATTTCCCGCCGCCACCGTTATCACGACCCCTGCCTCGACCAATTCTTCACAAAGCTGATTTATTCGGCTGTCTTTGGTCGCGGCGTTCGTGTCGCCGCCGAGCGAGATATTGAGGATCCTAATCTCGTACCTGAGTCTGTTCTTTTTGATCCATTCGAGGCCCGTAACGATCGAATCGTCGCTGATCTTTCCAGATCGCGAGACTTTAACCAACACGAGTTCTGCTTCGCTGGCGATGCCTTTGTAAACACCGTCGGACAATTGACCGCTGCCGGAGGACGAAACGACCGTTTGTGTTCCGTGCCAGTGATGGGCTTTTGGTTCGATCACTGAGTGAAGCGTTTTTTCTTCGCCGTGAATGTCGTGAAACGCAATAATACGGTTTGAAATGTCCGGATGCGGATAAAATCCCGAATCAAGGAACGCGATCCGAACACCTGATCCGGTAAATCGTGGATCGGCCTTGAGTTTGGCGGCCGTGGGCAACGCCGCATAACGGTTCAGTGCATGCGTATGCGAATGTTTACCGGTATCTGTTGAAACTCTGTCGTGCATATTTCGCTCTGAGTCAGGGTGACTCAAGCGTTTTAAGTGCATGACCGTTAACGATTATTCCAACCAATCAAAACGCGTTCCCGATGGAGGATGAGATCACTTTCTTGAGCCGTTCCTTTGCCTCCGAGGAAAGTTTGGCTGTTGGAAATGTTTCTGGGTCATTAGCGGCAACGGCTAATGCGGTGTGAAGGAATTTTATTTGCTCCAGATATCGCCGGCAGGCTTCGCAGGTAAACAGGTGAAGGCGGTTAATTACTCTATCGCGATAGCTTAACTTTCGATCGACCGACTCGCCAAGCTTTGGCGTGATCGTTTTACAATCAGGCAGCCGTCGAGCCAGGAATAGGATCAATTGCCACTTCAGTCTTGCGGTGAGAGCTTGGG
>CAYTDJ010000181.1:0-6010 GCA_964436265.1 uncultured Chloracidobacterium sp.
CTGAAGGAAGGCTCAGCACGGATCGTCAGCCGCATCGGCAGATCGGATACGCTCGTCGTAAACGCATCGCTTTCTGCCATCCGTCAGATGGCGGCAAGCGGTTTGATCAACTACGTTTCGCCAGACCGACCGACCCAGAGCACCGGACATATCGAAGACACGACCGGCGTTACGCTTATGCGTTCGCAGGCCGCCCTTAATGGCCGCGCAGCTTATACTCTGGACGGCACCGGCATCGGCGTCGCGGTTTTAGATTCCGGTATCTATGCGGACCATAACGGTTTCAAGAACGGAACCGCCTCCCGAATAGTTGCAAATGTTAACTTCACCTCCGCAACCTTGAATGCGACCGGCGACGGTTACGGTCACGGAACACACGTCGCCGGGCTCGCGGTCGGCAGTTCGACGCTGAGCAACAGTGCCTATAAGGGCGTTGCGTCGAAATCGAATCTGGTAAGCGTCAAGGTTCTCGATGACCAGGGACGCGGCCAGACATCCTGGCTGCTGAACGGCCTTAACTGGGTCCTGCAGAACAAAACGGCCTATAACATCCGTGTCGTTAACCTGAGTCTCGGGGCTGACGCGATCGACACTTACACTAACGATCCGATCTGCCTCAAGGTAAAGCAGCTAGTGCTGGCAGGTATCGTGGTCGTCGCCGCCGCCGGTAACGACGGTAAAACAAGCAACGGACAGCAGTTGTACGGCCGGATCCACTCTCCAGGGAACAGCCCGTACGCCATAACGGTCGGAGCGAGCAACAGCCTCGGCACGACCTCGATGGCTGACGACTCGATAGCGACTTACAGCTCACGCGGCCCGACGCGCAGCTTTTACACGAATGCAAGCGGCACGAAGGTTTACGACAACGTCGTCAAACCGGATCTCGTCGCACCGGGAAACAAGGTCATTTCGCACCAGTCACCTAACAACCTCCTGGCTTCGTCGAATACGTCGCTCTTGCTGAGTAATGATTCTCTGACTCCGGCATCGGACAAAATGATGTACATGAGCGGTACGTCGATGTCGGCCCCGGTCGTCGCGGGTGCTGCCGCTCTTCTGCTTCAGGTGAATCCCAACCTGACGCCCGGAATGGTCAAGGCCATCCTGCAGTTTACTGCAAGGCCGATCAACGGTGCGAATATGTACCAGCAGGGTGCCGGGGAACTCAACATGGACGGCGCGGTGCGGCTCGCCCGCTCACTCCGGACCGATGTCGATTTCCAAGCCCTGACCCGCGGCACGACGATGGTTCCCACAGGCTGGACGATGCCGGCCACCACGACCACGATCGGCGGCAATACGTTCAGCTGGTCAAAGATCGTGTTCACCAATCATGGCTTCCTCAAAGGCCAGAACCTGATTTCTCAGTATCAACTCGTTTACAAACGGGAAAACATAATGAGCTCGGGTATGACGGTAAGCGGAACCAACTTTGCCATCGACTCGACGAATTACTATACGGCTGGCTTGACCTACACTCCCAGCGTGATCACCAGCAATGGCGGCACGGAAGGCACCGGAACCGTTTTCCTCTCGTATGGCGTATTGATCGGCGACGGTGTTCTGATCGGCGACGGTGTTCTGATCGGCGACGGCGTGCTTATCGGTGACGGTGTTCTGATCGGTGACGGTGTTCTGATCGGTGACGGTGTTCTGATCGGCGACGGTGTTCTGATCGGCGATGGCGTTCTGATCGGCGATTCGACCCTGCGTGCGGATAGCGTAACGGCTGGCGACAATACCCCCTCAATGTAATAGATGATCGGTCTTAAATGACCTGAAACAGGAGAAAGACAATGGCTTACCTCAACCCAGCTTATTCGTCATCCGATCATCTTTACGGAGTCGACGTACCAATAATCCAAAACGTGCCCGACACTTCGCGCACATTCGTTCTGACCGAATCCGACCGTGAAGCGGTAATGGAGTTCCTTAACAAACGTCCCGTTCACACTGTCGCTATGACGAGCTTCATCAACGACAACGGGATCGAAAGCCCTCTGAACCGAGGCAGATTCTATGGTTATTACGATCTTCACGGTGACCTTGAAGGAGTCGCACTCATCGGACATTCGACGCTTGTCGAAGCAAGAACGGACGAAGCATTGAGGGCTCTGGCATTCGCGGCCAGAACACCCGAAACGCCGATCCACCTTGTGATGTCCGGCGGTACGGCAGCCGAAACCTTCTGGCAATATATGACAGGCGGGATCAGCAAGCCGAGGCTCACTTGCACCGAATCACTGTTTGAGATCAATTTCCCATTCCTGGTCTCAAACTGCAGCCACGAGATCCGAAACGCTCGGCCTGAAGAGCTGATGCCGGTGGCGGAAGCTCAAGCTGAAATAGCTTTTATGGAATGCGGCATCGACCCGATGATGAAAGACCGTGACGGCTTTCTGACCCGTGTCGCCCGCCGGATCGAACAAGGCCGTGTGTTTGTTGTCGTAGAAGACGGCAAGCTCCTGTTCAAAGCAGATATAATTGCGGAAACCGACAAGGTGATCTACCTTGAGGGCATTTATGTCGCTCCGGAAAGCCGCGGAAAGGGCCTAGGGTCACAATGTTTGGCAAAACTGAGCCTTGAACTCATGAGCCGTGTCGAGACGATCTGCCTATTGAGCAACGTGGACTTCAAAAACGCCCACAAGTGTTACCAGAAAGCAGGTTACAGGAACACAGATATGTGCACGACACTGTTTGTCTAGAATAAAAACTTATAGACAGAGACGTTGAAAATGCTTATGATTAGGTGGGTTCAGAAGTGACCCCACCTTTTTTTAGGCCTCAGGTTGATCGTAGATCTCTAACTTTCAGATCCCTTTTTTCAAATCGTCTATTCCTCCCGCGCCCACCGCGGAATGTACTTTGAACAGATCACTCAAAATTATAAGTACTGCGTTGTAGTGTGCGGGGCAGTCTGCCTGGCTTTCGCTACGTACTTTGTTCCAATTCAGTCACTGGACATAAAGCTGGTTCTTTTGTTTGGCTTTACGGTCGGTCTAAGCTCGCGCGTCACCGTTCAGATCCCGAGATTCAAATCTCATATCTCGGTATCGGATACGTTTATCTTTCTCGTCCTCCTGATGTACGGCGGCGAACTTGCGGTCATCCTCGCCGCAACTGAAGCGTTCTTTTCTTCCTGGCGTTTCTGCAGCAAGAAACTGACGGTCCTATTTAATTCGGCCACAATGGCCATTTCTACGTCTTGTGTCGTTCTTGTACTTCGGATGTCTGGTCTCGATTCGGTAAGCCATTTACAAGAACACAGCAATTTTCTTCCTAATTTTATTACCACTCTCTCGTTGATCGCCTTGACACAGTTTGTCGTAAACACAGCGATCGTCTCATTTCATGATTCGATGAAGAGTGCATTGCCGCTGCTGGAGATCTGGAAGACGAAATATGTCTGGAGTTATGCCACGTATTTCTTTGGTGCCATTACAGCCGGGATCCTGCTGCTGCTGACGGAATCGATCGGATTTGGCGTTATCGTCGTATCGTTTCCTGTAACTTACTTCATTTTCCTCGCGTACCGAATGTATCTGGAGAATGTTGAGATCTCTATGCGGCAAGCCGAGCAGGCAAAAGACTACGCTAAGATCCTCGAAGACAACTCCCATGCCCTTCGCGAATCCGAAGAGCGATTCCGGAGCGCTTTCGATTATGCTCCGATCGGTATTGCGCTGGTGTCAATCACGGGCCGATGGCTAAAAGTGAATCGCGCAATGTGCGAGATACTCGGGTATTCCGAACAGGAATTCATGGCAAAGGATTTTCGGCAAATGGTTTTCGCTGAAGACCTGAAAATTACCCTGGACCGCGTTACTGAGTTATCGACCGGAAAGATCGCAAGCTTTCAGCTCGAGCAGCGCTATCGACATAAGAATGGAACCACAGTCTGGGCCTCACTAAGCGTCTCGGCCTCCGGCGACATAGGAGAGGAGAACTCGAATCTGATATTTCAGATACAGGACATAACCGAAAAGAAAAGCGCTGAAAATAAACTGCAGTACGAGGCCACCCATGATGCCCTTACGCGACTGCCAAACCGTGCACACTTTATGAGTCGGCTGGATGGCGCGCTAGCGCGAAGGCTGGCTGATCCGATGTCGAAGGTAAGCGTGTTGTTCATTGACCTCGACAGGTTCAAATACGTCAACGATAGCCTTGGCCACTTTGTCGGTGATGAACTATTGATCGCGATCGCCCAGCGTTTGAGTGTCTCAATAAGGCCGCCCGATCTCGTTGCGAGGCTTGGCGGAGACGAATTCGTCGTTCTTGTAGAGGGTAATTATCGCGCCGAAGAAATAACGGGTATTGCAGAACGCATCCAGGACTGCATAAGTTCGCCGTTCAAGATACAGGGCCAAGAAGTGTACACGTCCGCGAGCATAGGCATTCTTAATGCATCCGACCAACACCTTACGTCAGCGGACATAGTACGCGATGCCGACACGGCGATGTATCACGCAAAAAGATCGGGACGAGCGCGGCATGAAGTGTTCGTGGGCGGGATGCGAGACATTGTTTGCGAAACATTGATGCTCGAGACCGATCTGCGCCGGGCAATACAGAACAGGGATATCGTGGTCCATTATCAACCGATCGTTTCTCTAACAGACGGATCGCTCGATGGTCTTGAAGCACTTGCGAGATGGGAACATCCAAGGCTAGGCGTCATTCCGCCGGACCGGTTTATCCCGTTAGCCGAAGAGATAGGGCTTATCCACGACCTCGGTGACCATATAATGCGAACCGCGTGTACAAATATCGGACAGCTAAGAAGGAGACTGCCCGATTATGAGCATTTGAAGCTGAGCGTAAATCTTTCGTCAAAGCAATTTGCCAATGGCAGTCTTGTCACGGATATTTCTCAGATCTTGAATGAAACCGGCCTTCCATCCGGTCGACTAAAGATCGAGATAACGGAAACAGTCTTTTTCGAGCATCACGACATGGCTCTCGATCTGCTCGATCAGCTTCGCGCGATCGGGGTTGAAACAGACGTTGACGATTTTGGCACCGGCTATTCGAACCTCGCCTATCTTGTTCGCCTGCCTGTCTCGACCCTGAAGATCGACCGGTCGTTCGTGACTATGATGGCCGAGAAGCCGGCAAATCGCGAAGTTATCAGAACAGTGATCGCCCTCGCGGGAAATCTCGGACTGAAAGTGGTGGCTGAAGGAATAGAGACAGAAGAACAAATGGAGTCGCTCCGCTATCTCGGCTGCGATATGGGACAAGGGTATTACTTTGCAAAACCGATGGCGATCGAAGAAACCTTGGATTTTCTGGTAAAACGAGAACGGGATTCAATTCCGCTGGTTCCGACCGATCAGGTCCCACTCGTCGCGACGATCCAGTAGCCTCATTTTTTCAACCAGCCGAACAAAGCATTGACCGTGATATCTCGGTTCGTTTCGTAGATCGCCTTGGTGAGCGGAAGCGACATCGGGCAGACCTGTACGCAGTTTTGAGCGTTACCGCAGTTGGTAATGCCGTCGTCACCGAGCAGCCCGTTCAGTCTTTCGTCAATGTCCATCTTGCCGACCGGATGCATATTGAACAACCTTGCCTGGCCGATCGCCTGCGGACCGATGTAATTGCCGTCTCCGTACTGCGGGCACGCCTCAAGGCAGCAGCCGCACGTCATGCATCGTGAAAGCGCATAACGTTCCTGAGCGAGATCGTTCGAGACCTGTGGACCGGGCCCGAGTGCGTAACTGCCGTCGAGCTCGACCCAAGCGTGCACATTCTTGAGGTGATCGAACATCTCTGAACGGTCCACTTTGAGATCGCGGACGTTCGGGAATTTCGACATCGGCTGGAGAGTTACTGTATCGCCGCCCGATGCGAGAAGCAGATCGTCGATCAGCGCGGAGCAGGACTGCCGAACCTTGCCGTCGATGACCATTGTGCAGATGCCGCACACCTGTTCGAGACAGCTCATGTCCCAAACCGGCGGCGTGGTCTGCTTCCCGTCAGCCGTGACCGGGTTTTTCCG
>CAYTDJ010000182.1:0-5985 GCA_964436265.1 uncultured Chloracidobacterium sp.
CGATACGATGTTCCCGTGCGAGTTCGAAGACCTCAGATAATCGATGGGCACGGATACCTTCTGCGATAGCTAGCTTTTGTATTCTCCGGCTATTGGACCGCAAAGCTTCCAGAACCGGAAGAACCCCGAATATTAACCCAGGGGCAAGTTCCGAACTCACGGACCGCGTCTCATGAGATCTTTGTCGCTTTCTCGGCTCGTCGCTTCGCGGACCTTCCCGACGGACACTTTTCTGGTCACGTTTCATAAGCTAAGCCGCAGCAGCCTTGAGTACTTTGTAAACTGGTTTTCATTGCTTGAAGAGGCGCCTTTTGAGACCGACAGCCCGAAGCCGGATCGCTGCACGCCTTTTGATTCGCTGCGGACGGTACACGGCCACACATGATCTAGCAACGTCCGTTTGCTTTGATAATCGCCGACAAGGACAGCGTCCTCGTTCACCGCGCAGAGCTTCTCGACCAACGTCCTCAGATTGTCGGCGGCGAGAAGTGATTTATCTTCCCCCAAGACGGAAAAATCAAAGCCGGAAGTAAAAATTCGGAAACCTCTGAGATCGCCATCGAAATAGATGTCAGCAACTCCCGTATCCGCCGTTACTATGGAATCATCGATGCCGAGGTATTTCCCCTTTTTCTTTTTTACCTGTATTTCGGATCTGGTCTCAACGATCGATCCAGTGACCACCAGCTTCAATTTGTCCGCAGGAAACTCGACCGTTTCATAAGAATTAAACGTAATGACCTGCAGGTTTGCTTCATAGATCGCGATCGACCGAAGCCTCACAGGTGTTAGAGGAACGCTTAGCTCGTCATCGCTTACCAATTTGATCTTTGCACCCGCGTTTTCAAGTTTCTCGCCAATTATTATGGCAGCAGCTTCGGTCGCGACCCGTGCGATCGGAGTCGGCGTTCGAAAATCTCCAATTTGCTTTACACTCTTGCGTTCAAACCCTATCTTCGAAAGTTGCAGTTCCGCTTCCTCGGACAAGCTCGAATTCAAAAGTACGATGTTTATCCCGTTCTCCCAAGCCTCAAGTTCCCTCGATCTCAGGCGTTCAAGGTCAACTGTTTCGCCAGCTCCTTCAAGAGCGGTGCCGCAATAGATACACTCAAAACGATCCGGAGCGTTCGAACGGCCGCATTTCTTACACGTTAAGAGTTCTGCGGCACCGTAGCCCGCGGGTTCCGAACGAACCGGAACGCCGTCCACCTCCTCGATGATCTTATTCGGATCTGACGTCATTTCTCTTGAAAAACAACCGATTTTAACATTTCGAATCTGAAATTGCTTGACCGAATCGCGATCACGATGCAAACTTATCGCTAGGCCAATTAGCGGTACGGTCACACGATTCGATAGGAAGTTATTGTATTTGACCACTTTTTTGTAAGTCATTTAGGAAACTTTTAACGTAGAAGACAGGCCTCTTTTTTCTGTTCTTTTTAGATCTCAGTAATAGGACAAACTAGGCTTCCCTGCCCGAATCGTTTACTGCATCGCGAACCGCCATTGAAATTAGTGGGGTTAATACAATGCAGTTCGAGACGACTACGAGTTCGTCGTGGAAATTTGGCCATCGCGGCCGTGTCGCTGTTTTTATCGACGGCAACAATCTTTTCCACGCAGCAAGATTTCATAACATAGATATCGATTACAACAAGCTGCTTCGCATCCTTTTGGGTGACGGGCGACTTCTGCGTGCATTTTTCTATACCGGTGTCGATGTCGGCGCAGAACGGCAGCAGGGATTTCTTCTCTGGATGCGCAGAAATGGCTTTCGAGTGGTCCAAAAGGAATTAAAGACCTTTTACGATGGAACACGAAAGGCCAATCTCGACGTAGAGATCGCGGTCGATATGTTAAGCCTGGCTGGACGTTACGACACGGCGGTATTGGTTTCGGGTGACGAGGATTTCGTATATGCGATCAATGCCGTTGCCTATAAGGGCTGCCGTGTAGAGGTTGCCGGTTTTCGTTCTAACACCGCACCACGCTTGATCGACGTCGCTGACTTTTTCATAGATCTTGGTGACATTGCCGATCTTATCCGAAAAGATATCTCTCAAACGAACGAATTCGAGATACCGTCGTTTGTCCCGCCCGGCGACAATCCAATTCCTGACATTATCCGACAATCGCCACGCGATAATGTGGCGCGGATCCATCGCAGTAATCCGCCGCAGGTTTTCCCCGGTGACGATAGCGACGATCAAGGGGACTTGGTGAGAGTCCGCGACGACCAATGAAGATATTTACGCTCGATGAAGCTAACGAACTTATTCCGGAAATGCGCCGAAGGCTGCAGCGGCTTCAACAGCTCTATTCCGCGATCGGAGAGATGCGGGAATCGGCGAAAGCTGCCGCATCGTCGAGCGAATTCGGCGGCGGTATGAAAGGTGGTTCGGGATATGTTCGCTCGCTTTACGAGGTTGGAAAGATCACGACCGAAATTCACGATGCCGGCGTTCAGTTAAAGGACTATGAACGCGGGCTGATCGATTTTCCGACGATGCGAGGCGGTCAAATGGTTCTCCTTTGCTGGCAGCTCGACGAAGGCGACCAGATCGAATGGTGGCACGAAATGGAAGCTGGATTTGCAGGGAGACAACGGTTATAAGTGGAACAAATCGCTTCCATTAAATTTTTGTAAACTCTTTGTTTTCAATCTTTCGATGCTTGTATGTTCAGTGACACTCGTAAGCGCCTTGATTTTGTGCGCTTTACTGTTGACTAGTTAAAGTAAATTCTGATATTCTTGCCAAAATTTGGCCACCCGCGCCTATCCGTAAACCTTTTACAATTTGGATCTGCCTATGATGTGCCCGGTTTGTAAACGCGAACTCGCACCTACACTTTCAATTTGCTTCGCCTGCGGTGCAATGGTGAACGACACTGTCAGGGAAGAGTTGCAGGCAAAGATAGAGCGTATATCGGGACCGCTTGAGCGCAAGCCATCGCCAATCATCGCAAACAAGATCCCCGAACCGGAAGAATTGACGTTTGAGATACCTGCATCACCAGCGAAACCCATTGAGACAACTCAGGAAAGGCAACCAAAGCCCGCTCGTACGGAGACGATGGAGTTTGGCGGTAAGAAGACCAGCCCGACTCTCGTAGGCTTTCAGCCGAAGAGCAATACGGTGCCGGACTGGCGGCTGCAACTTCAGAATTCGGTCCGACAACGCAAGAGTGATGCGACGCATTCCTCTCCGACCGGTGTCGGTTCACAACCTGTAATTCAAAGACAACTCGTCACGAATGGGGCGAATGCCATAAAGGCCCAATTCGTCGAGGATCACGAGGTTTCCGATCACGCAAATCCTCGCATCGCAAATGCCTTGAAGCGTATCGAGGATTCGCGTAGGCGTTATTTACCCGGCGACAGGCACGGGACAGCGGCAGTTCCGGCAAAAGAACCGTCCCAAAGAGCCTACCCGTTCAATGTGGTTACACGTTCAAACGAGACTACTCCGGCCCCGAACGCTCCGCAGGCAACGGTAAACGCTCCGCCGAAACCGAGACTTGTCTCGTCTATGCGTATCGAAAAGAAGAAGTACGATACGAATAAATTGCCAACGCTTCATGTCACGAATCCCGAGGACGAATCCTTGCCTATCACGGCGCCGGACGAGCCTTTGTCGATTTCTCTGAGGGTGCCGGCAGCAGAGATCGCCCCGACAATTGAACAGGCTGAGATCGAATTTCCAATGGTTGCGGAAACTGAATTCGCTGATGATATTGATGATCTGGCACCCCATTCGTCCCGTTTTCTTGCAGGCCTTTTCGACATGATCATTGGCGGATTTGTTACCGCGATCATTCTGTCGCCGCTCCTTGTTTCAGGTCGGCCCTTGTTTACGGTCGCGGGTGTTTTGGCTATTGCTGCTACTCTTGGGATCGTGATGTTCATATACCTCACGCTTGCGATCGGACTTCGCGGGCGGACCCTTGGAATGAGGTTATTTTCACTTGAGATCGTCGATGCTGAAGAGAACGAATACCCTACACTTCACCAGGCTGCCGTGAACTCAGCAGTTTTCCTACTTACCCTTCCGTTGTTAGGGATCGGTTTTGTTCCGGCGTTCGTCAACGAGGAACGTCGTGCAGCACACGATCTTGTTTCGGGAACGATTCTCGTAAAAGAGATCTGAACCATTAGTTTGCTTACGCCTTTTGCCGCCTCGTCCGGAGCCACCCGAATGGCTCTGGACTTTTTCGTTTGCGAAACTAGACTCTAACCTTGTGAACCTTGTCACGATCGAAAAGATAAAGAGCGAACTTGCCGATGTTCTGCCGGGCCGACAATTCGGCAAGATCTTCCAACTCTCGCGAAATGAGTTCGCGATAGATTTTCGTCTGCCTGACTCTCGATATCTTTTCGTCAGCGTCGCCCCCGGAGATCCGCGCGCATACTTGATTCGCCGCCGACTAAGAGACCTGGAACGAGCGGCAGTAAATCCGTCTTCGTTCGTCCTTCAGTTGCGAAAACAGCTATCCGGCTCGACGCTTGTGGGGATCGACACGGTGCCCGGCGAGCGAGTCATCAAGTTTGGATTTAGGGGTGAAAGCGCACTTGGTGAGATGCGCAGTCTAACACTCGTATTTCAGCTTACTGGGCGGTCGGCCAACCTGTTTCTTCTTGAACCCAACGAAATGATCGTTGATTCGATGAGACGAACTAATGGCATCGGCCAAGAAGTCGGAATGTCTTATGCACCGCCGCAACGTCCTGAAGTCGCCACAACTGCGACTTTCGAAGCCGCATTTCCAATAAACGGACACGCGAGTTTATCAGAAGCCCTCGATGCCGAGGACCTAAGAAAAAGTGACGAACTAAAGTTTCAGCAGATGGTCACCTCGGCTCGAACAAAGATCGCAAATGACATTGCGAAGCGCGAGAGGTTGCTGCAAGGCTTAGCGGCAGATCTTGCCCGACACGGCGACCCGGAACAATGGAAGAAATTTGGAGATCTCCTGCTTGCAAACATCGCCACTGCAAAGCGCATAGGCAAACACGTAAAGGTCATTGATTACTTCGATGAATCTCAAACTGCCATTGAAATCGCCATTGATGAGAATGAATCGATCACGGAAGCGGCTGAGAAATTTTTTCGAAGATACACAAAGTCCCGTAACTCTCGAGATGAGATCAGCAATCGAAACCTCATAGTTGAAGCCGAATTGGCGGATCTGAAGGCTAAACGAGCGCAGCTCGAGGATGCGATCCGGCAAAGAGACACGGACGGGATCGCCGAGTTCCTGGAATCAAAACGTCAGATCAAACCCGTAAAACGGAAAGTAAAGGAATCAGCTGTTTCGATGTTCGCACGCATCTTCAGATCGTCTGAGGATTTTGAGATACTTGTAGGGAAAAAGGCTAAGGACAATGACCAACTGACCTTCAAGATCGCAAGATCATTGGATACGTGGATGCACGCAGCAGATTATCCAGGATCACATGTAGTGATAAGAAATCCGAACAGAAAGGAAATTCCACATCGCACGCTGCTCGAAGCGGCGCAGCTTGCGGCGTTTTACAGCCAAGGAAAAGCACAGCCGAAAGCGGCCGTGCATTATACTCAGAAGAAATTTGTGAACAAACCAAAGGGCTCGGCCCCGGGACTTGTTAGCCTTGCAAGTTTTAAGACGATCTTGGTTGAGCCGAAAATCGAAGCTGAACTTATTCGTTAACGATCTGTGCCACTAGCTCTTCCATTTTCTTGACCTCGTTCGCTCCCCCGCCCCTGAAAACTCCCCTCAGTTTTCCGTCACGGTCAACGATAAAGCTCTGTGGTATCCCGCCGAAGTTGCTTATCTTTAAAAGTGCGGACTGCATTTCGGTCGGCGCCCAGACCAGTTTGTAGTTGAGATTCATCTGGGCGGCAAATTTATCGATCTTCTCCTTCGTATCGCCGTCATCGGTGTTCAGCCCAATTATCTCAAACCCCTTGTCCCTGTGAGCATCCTGCATTTTCACGAGAGTTG
>CAYTDJ010000183.1:0-5970 GCA_964436265.1 uncultured Chloracidobacterium sp.
GCCTACTCCCCAGCCCACAATGCCGAGCCCATTGATCATGGTCGTATGAGAATCCGTCCCCACAAGCGAATCCGGGAAATAGACCCCATCCCGCTCGAATACCCCTTTTGCCAGATATTCAAGGTTTACCTGATGAACGATGCCAATTCCAGGAGGGATCACGCTAAACCCATTGAATGCTTGAGTTCCCCACTTTAGGAAACGATACCGCTGCTCGTTTCTGCGAAACTCCATCGCCATATTGCGTTGATAAGCAGATTCGCTTCCCGCATAGTCAACTTGAACGGAGTGGTCAATAACGAGGTCTACAGGAACCAACGGTTCAATGACGCCTACATCCTTTCCCATTCGCTGCACTGCGGAACGCATAGCCGCGAGGTCCACCAAAAGAGGGACACCCGTAAAATCTTGAAGTATCACGCGGGCGACCACGAACGGGATCTCCTCCGTTCGTTCCTGCGTCGGTTGCCATCCGGCCAGAGCCTTCACATTCTCTTCGCTTATCTTCCTACCGCCGTCAAAATTGCGCAGGACCGACTCCAAAACGATCCGTATCGAGATCGGGAGCCTGGATATCTTTCCGATGCCCTCCGCTTCAAGCTGGGGAAGAGAATAAAAAACGCCATCGGAACCCGATCCGGTGGCGAACGATCGACGCGTATTAAAGAGGTTGTGTGACATATGGTTGTATGGCGGAAAACCACCGAAACTAATAGTTTAGAAAGCAACCCTGCATAAATCAAGGAAGCGGTATTATCGAACAATTAACTGAATGGCTTCGTATATCCTGACTAAGAGGAGAAAACCTAAGAACATGCAAACAATGATAGTTACGACAGGAAACGATGTCGCGGGCCGCGAGATCAGTGATTATCTTGGAGTGGTGCGCGGGATCGTTGTCCGAGCAACCGGGATAGGACGAGGGATCGTCGGAGGTCTAAAATCGCTCGCTGGCGGAAACATTAGCGAGTTCGCTCACGTTTGCGAAAAGGCAAGGCTTGACGCGTCGAACCTGATGATCGTCCATGCGCGCGAGATCGGCGCCGATGCGGTGATAGGCATGCGCTACGACGCAACGGAGTTTTCACAAGGAACCACCGAGGTGTTGGCATATGGAACGGCGGTCAAGTTGAGGTAATCGATTAGAAATAGGACGATCTGCCGTCTTTTCCGGTCCGGACATCCGAGAGCCAATTAAGCCACTGATGTCTGAGCGATCTAGGCGAAATGTATTCCGTCAGACCCATGGTCGTTCGCGATTCGGAGCCTCCCGCCGTAATGGTGAATTCGCTCAGAGAGCGAAGAAAATAGAAACTTGAGTCAACAGCGTCGTGCAGCCTGATCGTCAACTCGATCTCGTCGTTCGACGAGAGTCTCAATAATGAGGGATAGCGGATGCCGAATCGGTCCCGAACGTAGTCGTGTTCCTCAAACCAGACGTCGCGTTTTTGAAGTTCACCATTCCGGATCAAAATGAGGCGTGTGGTCGCGTCCTCTTCGTCAGACTCTCGAAACCGGTAGAAAACGGCCGTACTGTCGGCGAAGTGCACGCGGCCCCAATGCCAGTCGCGTACGGTCTTCGCAAGCCAGCGGTTATCCAGATTGTGATCGTGGTATCCGGTTCCTCGGAAATGAAACTGCTCTAAGTCGTCGCCAAGATCGCCTTTGACCGTGATCCGTCCGGTCACATCTGACCGGGGAGCGACCATGTTCCAACAATGGCGACGCTCCTGATAGCAAAAATCGTTTGGCGCTAAGTCGGCCTCGACCGAAAGCCATTCAAGATTCGCCTCTATTTTCCTGCCACCCGAGATCTCTGTATTTACCGATACAAAATAACCCGAGCCATACGGTGCTCGTTCAAAACGAAATGAGGATTCACCGATCCTGCATTCCGGCACCTCCTCACTCGCATGAAAATCTGAGAAATGAAACTCGGTTACAGAACGGTAAAGTATTTGTCCATCCCTAAAATAGGTAAACGAAACGGCCGGAAATCTCTTATTACCCGAAATTGAGATCGTTTCGCGATTGTATCTAGGGGAATAGATAAAATTGTCGAGAAAAATGATGATCACGGCCTCACGGCCGTCGTCTGAAAGCGCATCAAAATACCACCACTCATAGGACTTATCGTCCTTCTGAGGATGCCAGACGTCAGCCGAGATGCTCGACGAAAACGCGAAATTTCCCGATACGATACTGTCCATGCTTAACTGTAGTACCACTGCTCGGAATCGGAATGAAACTTGCGAGAAAAGAATCGCAAAAACCAAGAATATTGGCAAACATTCCCCCCGAAAATGAATCTATTGCCGTGGAGTACCTCTTCCCTAACTTGTTACGATCAGGAGTGAAGATGACTAGATTTACGAGAATTGCTTTATTAGGACTTGCCTTATTTGTCGCGGCATTCGCTGCGGCGTGTCCAGAGCGGACGAGTATCGCGGATATCGAGGCCAATCCCTCTAAATATCTCGACAAGGAGGTAGTGGTAGCCGGAACTGTCAAAGACAGTTATGGGATCGCGATCCCGGGAACACCGATCCGCGGAGGGGCCTATAAGATCGATGACGGTACAGGTTCAATGTGGGTCTTCACCGAAGAGGCCGTTCCGTCAAAAGGAACGCAAATCGGCGTAAAAGGCCGCGTAGGCAGCGGAGTAAATTGGAAAGGCCGAACTTATGGTCTCGGCATGTACGAGAACGATCGTAAGATAAGAAAACGATAGGTCACAAGGCCCGCTAGGTCGAGAATGGGCTGCAAGTTATTATACTTGCAGTCCTTTTCTATGCGTATTCAGATCGATTCGTTCGACAGAAAATTCAATGAGATCCACGAGCGGTCTTTACTGCTTCTGTCAATGACGGACAAGGCAGACCTTTATAAAAGGCCGCGAGAACTCCCGATGTCATTTGCAATGTTCAGCGTGGGAGAATACCTGCTCAGATCGGCCGCGGCCATTGAACAGACATTCGGCGGTATTACCACGAGGCTCTGGGACGATCCATTTGAATGGACACTCCCGGAAAAGTTAACTACGACGGAATTAGTGATCGATTACGTCAACGAATCGGACTCCACTCGGCGACGTGGGATGGCGTTTCTTGATGACGACTCTGCTCTCCTGAAACAGATACCTGCTCCATCAGAAATTAAACCGATCTTTGAGTTGCTGCTCGACACCGTTTCGCGCGCCGAACATTTTCAAGGCCGGGCTTTCGCTGTTTTCCAAATGCTCTCGAACGAAAAGCTCCCAAGGATCTGATTCCCGTAGAACAACTTTCTTTTGCATACCGAACAAATTCGTGCAAAAATTCGTTCTGATTCTGGTTCTTTCGTTTTTCATATATTTCGGAGCTGTTTTTAATGTATTGTCCTCGTTGCGGCCAGCAGCAGATCTCTGATCAGACCAAGTTTTGTTCGCGTTGCGGATTTCAAATGTCGCTCGTAAGCGAGCTCCTGCTGAACAATGGATTTCTGCCGCAGCTTGCAGAGCTTTACAACAAAAGATCGGGCTGGCTCACGCGTAAGAACGGCCTGATGTTCTCGCTTTTTTGGTTCCTATTCTTTCTTTTCATTATGACCCCATTCTGGGGCATCGTTGACGTGGACGAACTCTCCGGCATATCCGCAATTTTAGGTATTTTTGGCGGACTAATGTTGATGATCGCGTCCCTTGTATTTCTCAAGAAACCTACTCCAACCCCGAATTTCGCTTATGAGCAGATGATGCAGGCACAGGCAGCATCGCTTTACGGCGCCAATGTAAATCAGGCAGCACTTCCACCGCAACAGACACAACCGGCTACTGCATATACAGCTCCTCACGGAGCGTGGCGAACTCCGGACACAGGTGAATTTGCCGTTCCGGGCAGTGTTACAGACAGCACGACCAAGCTGCTGAACAAGGACGAATAGCGATGCATTGCCCCAAGTGCGGCCAGCAGCAAGTATCTGAAGAGACCCGATTCTGCTCGCGGTGCGGCTTCTTGCTGACCGGCGTTGCTCAGGTCGTTAATCAGGATGGCTTGCTTCCTTCGTCCGGTTCTACTTTTTTTGCTTCCGGTTCACCGCGAAGACGGGGCGTGATGCAGGGTGTTTTCGTCTTTCTTCTTTCTTTCTTGATCGTTCCTCTCGCGGCTATCATTACGATCGCGTTTAACTGGGAACCATTTCTGCCTGCGATCAGTGCGATCCTGTTCACTGTAGGCGGCCTGCTTCGAGTTGTTTATGCGCTCATGTTCGAATCGGGCACCGCCACCGGAAAAGCACTTGAGGCCGGCCTTGTGGCTTCACAACATCAACTGAATCAGGGGAACAAATCAGCGAATCAACTCCCGCCAGCACAGTCCATCCCGGCGACCGCTTATACCCCGCCCGGCACCGGCCGCTGGCGCGACACAAATGAGCTCGACACCCCGGGAAGCGTTACCGACAATACAACCAAATTACTGCAGCAGGAACGCGATCAATAGCCGATCGCCACTCCATCACTTCTAGAATCGATCGCGCCCAACCTTACCCCATCCTTGTCGATCATTATTCCTGTAGCAGATGCGATGTAACCGGGCCGCTCTGCAAACTTATGACCGAAACTTCGCATTACGTTAAGAGTATCAGGTGACATACTGTACGGTTCAAACAATATCTCGTCCGGCAGCCACTGTTGATGGATCCGCGGAGCGTCGATCGCCTGCTGAATGTCCATATCATGGTCGATCACATTTATCACCGTTTGCATTACCGCTGAAATTATCCTCGGGCCTCCCCGTGCGCCGAGTGCGAACCAAAACGAACCGTCCTTGCGAAGCACTATCGTTGGAGTCATTGACGAAAGCGGCCGTTTGCCGCCCTCGACCTTATTCCGTTCACCTTGCACCAAACCGAACAGATTTGGACGGCCCGGACGAGCCGCAAAATCATCCATCTCGTCATTCATCAGAACACCCGTGCCCTTGATCGTGACTCGTGAACCGTAAAGGTCGTTGATCGTGTACGTGTTGGTTACGACATTTCCGTCTTTGTCCACGACCGTGTAATGTGTCGTTTCCATTCCTTCCGAACCTTCGAGCTTTCCGAATCTTATGTCCTGACTGGAGGATGCTCGATCGGGTAGTATCGTGCTTCTACGGGTTTCAGCATATTTCTTATCGATCAACTTATTGACGGGTACATCGGAAAAATCCGGATCGCCCATGTATTCCGCCCGGTCGGCAAATGATCTTCGCATTGCCTCGGCCAGGACGTGAAACTTTGCAGAGGAATTGAGGCCCATACCTTTTATGTCGTAGCCCTCGAGCATATTCAAGACCTGAAGCATCACTATGCCGCCCGAACTCGGCGGCGGCATCGTGATGATCTCATGACCTCGATAAGTGCCTATTAGCGGGGTTCGCTCCTTAGCAACGTAACCCTTTAGATCATCTAACGTGATCAGACCGTTATTCACTTTCATATCAGCTGCAATGAGCTGCGCTGTCTTTCCCGAATAGAATTCCTTGGCTCCCTGCAGCGAGATGCGGGACAATGTCTGCGCCAGTTCCGGCTGCTTTAGTACGTCGCCTTCTTTAAAGTAATTGCCGTTTCTGAGAAATATCCGGTTACTTTCCGGATACTTTGATAAAGTCTCTCTGTATGAAATGAAGAGTCTTGCCAGCCGATCGGACAAAACATAACCGTTTTGTGCGATCACCCGGGCCGGTTCGACCAGGTCACGCCATTTGATCTTTCCCGAGCCATACTTTTTGAAAGCAAGGTCAAAGCCTGCAAGCGTACCGGGAACGCCCGATGCCCTGTAGCCAACTGTCGAGCCTCCCTCACCTTTGATCAATTCTCCTTTGGTATCGACAAAGACATCTCGGCTTGCGGCCTTTGGTGCCATCTCTCGGTAATCAATGGCCTTCGTACTTCCATCTTTAGATCTGATCAACATGAACCCGCCGCCGCCTAGATTTCCGGCTTCGGGAT
>CAYTDJ010000184.1:0-5956 GCA_964436265.1 uncultured Chloracidobacterium sp.
CTTGACGGACGAACCGTAATTCTCGAGACAAATACAGGCCGTATCAAGGCGGTTCTACAGAACATTGAGGTGCCTGAGCCCGAACAGCAGCTTTACGGTGTCGTCAAAGACCATCTTTCAAAGCTGCTTCTCGGAAAGGTCGTTGAGTTTCAGCCGTCTCGTATTTTGGATGACAGGACCGTTGGGCGATTCATGCTTGGTGGCGTGAATGTGAGCCTTCAAATGATCCGTGACGGTGCGGCCTGGCATGAGCCCGAATCTACCAGCGGACAGGATCCGAACGAGGCGCTAGAGTTCAAGACGAACCAGGCCTTGGCAAAAACAGAGAAACGAGGAATTTGGGCCAGTACAACCCTAAAACCTGCGTGGGAATTCCGTGCCGAACGTTACGCAGCAACGAAGAAAAATGCGGTCGATGACTGGAATGTGTATCTTCGCGACACGTCGTCACAAAGCGATCCGTCGGTCAGAAGCAGTCGAATGACCGACGCGCAACGCGAACAGGCGAATGCTCAGATCCAGCTTTGGCCAGAGATCGGCAGAAGCACAAAGACATCTGATTCGGGATTTCTCGCAACTTACGACACTATACGCCGGGAAGGCTTTACCGCGACGCCCGGCGGTGAAGTGAACCTCGTAGGTGCCCGATCGGGCCACAAGCTTGAATTTCGTGCGATCTACGTTTATCGCGGCGCACCGAACGCGATCGAGGAAAGTGCGTTCATAATTGGCTTTCTCTCAGAGTCAGGTGAGTACAAATTTACAGGCGCAAACGAGTTAACGATCGTTGCGGACAAACAGAACATTACTATCGGAGAAGCGCGGCGATTGTATCGCCCGGTTGCAGACGGTGTACAAGAATTGCTTCTTTACAAGATCGGCAAGCCGAGCCTCGCAAAAATAGCTGACGCCAAAAAGGTGGTCATCCGCCTCGCTCGTTACAACGGTACGATCGACGGCAAGATCCAACCGGCAGTACGCCAGCTTGTCGAACTTGCAAACTGACCATTAATTTTTATTTGGCGCCGACCACGTACTTCTTCACATACTGTCGCATCTTATCCCGATTTGATCTCACGTAGGCTGCGTGATCTTCTGCAATACCGTTGTCGGGAATGGCCATTAGAATGTACGACTCTAATAGGCCTTCCTTGTCCAGTTTTGCAATAAGTTCTATTTGTTCGTTAAGCTTCTTTGCCTTAAAGGTCTTTGTCCCGTTTACCACTTCACGAAGTGCCTCGGCCTCCTCGGCAAGTGAATGACGATATTCCTTTTCCTTCGGGTACGTTTTTGCGAATTTCTCTTTTCGCCACAATTCGCGGGTTGTTACATACATCATCCATGCCATTGAACCGTCGTCGGCCAAGGGACTGATGTTCACCGTCGAGTTCGTTTTTCCATCCGCCCCGACAGTGATCTTCGGCACATCGATCTTGGGATGTGCTAATTTGGTGTTCGTTGCCTCGCCCCACTGAAGCATTCCGCGGACGCTGAACTTGCTGTATGGTTCCACGATCCAGGCTTCGATATATCTGTCCAGTGCCTGATCGTATTTCTTCTGTTTCATCAACGGCGTGGCGGAATAGCGATGCGCCGTTTCTTTGAACGGATCGATAGCGATCGCCTTCTGGTACCAGATCTCGGCATTTGAGTAATCGTCTTTTTTCAAATACATATCACCGGCGAACAGGGCCGCGTGGTAGTTTTTCGGGTCAAGCGCGAGGGCCCGCTTGTAATGTTCTAGTGCCTCGTCGAGTTTTCCTGAAGTAAACGCTTTCTCCCCGGCCTCGGTGGCTGCGTTCGACTCCGGATTGTCGGAAAATGCGCCGGGGTCGGAACCGTCTGCTTGAATCCCCTGAATGAAACCATCTACCTCGCTGGCTGGCTTTCCTAACTCCTTTGATTTGAGAAAAGCGTTTCTTGCCTTTATTCGAAGCTGTTTGCGTTCGGCGGCATCGTTTGCCTGCGTCGCCTTTGCGATCAGGCAAAATGCGTAATAGAACTGGTTGTTCATATCGTTCGGCTGGGCAGCGACGATCTTTTCCAACCACGGTAGTGCCTCCACGGGTTTGCTCTGGCTCAGTAACTCGGCCGCTTTTTCCTGCATCTGCGCAACGGTCAGATCCTGTGCGTTCGAGTTGAGAGTGATGAACAACGCGGCAATAACGATCGATATGACGCGCATTTTGACCAAGTTCGAGTAGGAATGGGAAGTCTTGTTTTTCATTGTGCTGTTCCTAAAGAGTATTTGCGAATAGGATGCAAAGAGCATTCTAAAGGTTTGAAGCGCGGCAGGCCAAACGAACGGTGATTCAGTGTTTAAAAGAGTAGATAAACCGTTGGTCCGAAAGCGGCATCAGTTTTTTTGTGAACCGGACTTTGCTTTGGACGAGAGCCTCACCTAACGCCGGACCGCCAAAAAAGGCAAACGATCGGCCTTTTCCCCATTTCAATAGCCGCGGGACCACATCAACGAATCGATCGAGCGCACGACACGTGACCAACGATACGCCGGTCAGAGTTGTCTCGGCAAATTGACGGTTGATGATCTCGACCCGATTTGCGATACCAAGTTCCACCACCATACTCTCTAGAAATCTCGTCTTCTTTTCTTTAGACTCGATCAAAACCGCCCCGAGATCGTCTCTGACGATCATGCATGGTATGGATGGCAGCCCCGCGCCTGTACCGACATCTGCAAAATGTGCGTTTTGCGGGAGATATTCCAGGAGAGTAAGTGATTCGAGGACGTGCCTAACGGCAAATTCCTCCGCCGAGCATGGTGCGACGAGATGCAGAAACGGATTGTGCTCCAAAACGAGTTCAAAATAATCAGCAAGCCTTTCGATCTTGCTGTCTGCCAACTCAAGCTCGAATAGTGACTGACATTCGGTTATCGCACTGATGAATTCTTTTCGCACGGACAAAAAGCGGAACCCCCATTCTATTGATCACGATAAAGTGGCGCGTTCCACAAGAGTTGAACCTTAACTTTAAATGTCGGAATAACAAAGAGAGATGGACCGCATTGTGCTTTCCATCTCTCCGTAATTGAAACAAAATTGGTGCGGACGAGAAGAATCGAACTTCCACTCCCTTGCGGGAACAGGCTTCTGAGACCTGCGCGTCTACCAGTTCCGCCACGTCCGCAGCGTTGGGCGAACCTTGAGAATACTAGTTCGAAACGTGAATTTCAAGACCGCTTGTGCCCTAGCTGCAGTGTTATCATTGACCAAAGATGTCAACGCAGATCATTTCAAACCTCACAATGGTCCGACATCGCATCGCGGATGCTGCTATGCGTTCGGGCCGCGATCCAAATGAGATCAAACTTGTTGCCGTAAGCAAGACTCACCCGCCATCTGTTTTACGCGAGGCGATGGAAGCCGGCGTTACGGTATTTGGGGAGAACAAAGTTCAAGAGGCCGAAAACAAGATAGTTGAGATCGGCCGCCACGCCGCGGAATGGCACTTGATCGGGCACCTTCAATCAAACAAGGCGCGAAAGGCGGTTCAGCTTTTCGATGTGATCCACTCCGTCGATTCCCTCGAACTCGCAAGGCGCCTCGAGCGCATTTGTGAAGAGGAGGGACGCGAGTCATTGCCCGTTCTGGTCCAGGTCGATATCGCCGGCGAGGCGACGAAATCTGGAATTGCTAAAGAAGGGCTGAGTGAGCTGGTTGACTATTTGAATACGTGTAAGTCATTGTATTTACAAGGTGTTATGGTGCTGCCGCCGTATTATGAAGACCCCGAAGCGACGCGTCCGTTTTTCCGACGTCTCCGTTCGATCCGAGATGAGATGCTGCCCGGCGGCGAACTTTCGATGGGGATGAGCCATGATTTCGAGGTCGCGATCGAAGAGGGCGCGACCATCGTTCGCGTGGGAACGGCGATCTTCGGAGAAAGAGAGTATGGAAGCCGCTGATGATAAAATGAAATTATGCTGACAGCGACAGTTTACCCGATAGTTTGGATGATCTTGTGGGGAGCATTTCTTGTCTTCCTTACGTTCATGGTGCTTCGTCTTATATTTAACTACGCCGATCCAAACCCATTCGGCAAGGTGGGGCGCGTCGGATTTAAGATCAGGAAGCTGACCGAAAAGTGGGTTTACCCTGCGGCTCGATTCCTGGCTAACTTCCGTGTCGATACACGTCTTGCACCGCTTGTCACACTGTTCATTGGCTTGGTCCTCACTTACTTTGGCGGCCAGATAATTGCGCGTACATTTTTTGTCATTGACGGACTTTCGTTGGGTATCGCTTCAGGAAAACCAATGGTATTTATCGGTTTCGTGCTTTACGGCCTGCTCAGCCTATTGGTGCTTTTCATCTTCATTCGTTTCCTGTCTCAGTGGTTCGTATTTACCAGAAAGACATTCCTCGGGTTTGTGATGAAAGTGACGAACCCAATAATGCTGCCAGTCCAGAAACTCATTCCGCCGATCGGCATGTTCGACCTTTCGGCGATGATCGTACTTATCGTAATCGGCCTGCTTCAGTCGGTCGTTCTTAACGTCTTCGTCCGAGGCTAAGGCGGGCAACCCATTTGATCACGTTCACCGAAAACGAGAAGTCAGTTATATTCGCCATCCGCGTGATACCGCGGGCATCAAGGTCTGAGATCGTGGGAGAATTTGATGGAAGCTTAAAGGTGAGAATATCCGCGCCTCCAGTTGATGGAGCCGCAAATGCCGAAGTAATAAGACTTCTGGCAAAAGAATTCGGCGTCGCCAGATCATCTGTCTCGATCGTCTCCGGCGAAACATCGAAGGCAAAATGTGTCCGAGTCGAGGGCGGAACAGCTAAGCAGTTACAGGAACTGGCCGGCGGCTGAATGGCTTCTTTTGCCGAGCAAACCGCTTTCGCAAAAGAGATATCGCCGATGCGATCAATAATCCGGCTGAGATGCCTTCCCCGGTGAACATCATCACCAAAGTAGGGTCTGACAAAAGCTCACGGGATTCTATGGTTTGCCCAATGCAAATAGTGACCGCGACAAGCAGCAACGAAAGTACCGCGACGCACGAGGTGGTTCGATTCATATTCCCTCCACATAATATCTAAAAGCCATTTACTTAATTCGCGGTGAAATCCGGCTGAATTCTGTGTAAATGAACCAAATTTTGCCGACTTATCCCTGCGTGGTATATTTTGAGATTCGTACGGGAGTACAGGCCTCAAGCTTATATACGCCGCTACCGGCGTGAACACCGAAAAAGGGCTCAAATAGTAAATATGTCAGGACACTCCAAGTGGCACACGATCAAGCATAAGAAAGGTGCGCTCGACGCTAAACGAGGGAAGATCTTTACGAAATTGATCAAAGAGATAACGGTCGCGGCCCGCACCGGCGGCAGCGGCGATGTCGACGCTAATGCTCGTCTTCGCAAAGCGGTATCGGATGCGAAGGCGCAAAACATGCCTAACGACACCATTGACCGCGCGATAAAACGCGGCACCGGCGAGCTTGAAGGTGTAGCCTATGACGAGATCACCTACGAAGGCTACGGAATCGGCGGGGTCGCCGTGTTGGTCGAGACGATGACCGATAACCGCAACCGTACTGTCGCGGAGATCCGTCACATCTTCTCTAAAAATGGCGGCAACCTGGGCGAGGCCGGTTCGGTCGCGTGGATGTTCGATAAGAAAGGCTATATCGTCGTCGACAAAGCCGCGAAAAGCGAAGACGAACTCTTCGAGATCGCTATCGAAGCCGGAGCCGACGACATGCAGGACGAGGGAGACGTTTTCGAGATATTCACTTCACCGGAAAATTTCGAAGCCGTCAATGAAGCTGTAAAAAAGGCCGGCATCGAACCCCAAGCGGCAGAGATCTCTATGATCCCGCAAAATTACATCAAACTCGAAGGCGCCGATGCCAAACAGATGATGAAACTCTACGACGCCCTCGACGACAACGACGATGTCCAAAAGGTCTATGCAAATTTTGA
>CAYTDJ010000185.1:0-1674 GCA_964436265.1 uncultured Chloracidobacterium sp.
ATATGTCGGTTCTTTCGCGGCCTTTTGGACGGCTGCCGCCTGCTTTCCGATCGTGGACGGACGCTCGTTTTTCTTTGGCTGTATCGCAGTTGGTTCTGGTTCAGGCGTCGGGGATGGTGTCGCTACCGCTTCCGGTTTCTTCGGCTCGGGTCGCGAGTTGCGTTTCTGTGCCGATGTGGTAACGGCAGTCAACCCAACCAATACCAAAATAAATGTCAGAACCTTTATTACCATGTCCCAAAACAAAAGCGGCCAAACTGTTATTGATAACAAAATCAGCCGCTGTTTGCATCTTTAGGATGCATTAAGGTTCGTGCAAGGTTGTTCTAAGGCCCCTTCTGACCGTTATTCAAATTTGACCGAAACGATCTTTGAAACACCTGCTTCCTGCATTGTCACGCCGTACAGCGCGCGTGCGGCTTCCATCGTTCGCTTATTGTGAGTGATGACGATGAACTGGGTCCTTTCCGCCATCGATGCGATCTTGGTGACAAAGCGGCCGACGTTCGCGTCGTCAAGCGGCGCATCGACCTCGTCGAGCAGGCAGAACGGCGACGGGCGGTATTTGAATATCGCCATCACCAGAGCAATAGCGGTCATTGCCTTTTCGCCGCCCGAAAGCAGCAGGATATTCTGCAGACGTTTGCCCGGAGGTTGGGCAACCACCTCGATACCGGCCTCGAGAACGTCGTCGGATTCGAGCAGCGTCATTTCTCCTCGGCCGCCGCCGAAAAGTTCCTGGAAGAATTCGGTGAAGTTTGCGTTGATCGCCGCAAATGCCTGAACAAACCGTTCGCGCGAACGCTCTTTGATCTCCTGAAGTGCTTCTTCGGCGGACGCGATGCTGTCGATTATGTCCTGCCGCTGCGACGTGAGGAACAATAGCCGATCTTCGGCTTCCTCAAGCTCATCGACAGCGAGCATATTGATCGCTCCGAATGCGTCGAGCCGCTGCCGCATTTCCTCCACACGCGAACGGGCTTCCGCAAGGTCGAAATCTTCGGGAAGGTCTTCGCTCTTGGTGATCTCGTCGAGTGCGATGTTGAGTTCCTGGGAACACTTCTCGTTGATGTTCTTGAAGTGTGTTATCGCTTCGGTCTGGCGAACCTCGATAGCCGCGCGCTCGTTTCGAGCATCGGCGGCCTTGTGGTTTGCTTCAGCGAGCAAATTGCTCACCTTGTCCGCGTTTTCGCGGGCAGAGGCCAGCTTCTGAAGTGCTTCGGCAAGTTCGGCTTGCTCTGCCTCTTTCGCCTCACCCGAGGCAGATATGCTGGTCGATATGTCAGAGATCGATGCCTGAAGCTGTTCGATCCGCGACCCGGTTTCGGAAAGCTCATTCTTCTGTTGAGCGATGCGTGATTCCAGTTCTTTCTGCTCGTTCTCTACACGCCTTAGGGCAGATTGAGCGGAGCGCCTGCGTTCGGCAGAGGTCGCAGCAAGAGTACGTTTTTGATTTAGTACTTCGTTCTCGCTTTCTGAGATCTCGCGAGCTTGCATCAGCGAAAGAGCGATGGCATCAAGATCGGCCTGAGCACCGGTTTGCATCTCGACCGCGTTCCGGGCATTCTGATCTGCCTCTGCGATCCGTGCCTCGATCTCGATGATCTCATTCTTCGCCTGAACGATCTCTTCGGCAACGACCTTGCGGTGACGCTCCGAACGATCGATCTCCTG
>CAYTDJ010000185.1:1774-5944 GCA_964436265.1 uncultured Chloracidobacterium sp.
CCCGAGATGAACAACCGTCCGTTGATCAGTATATTTCCCTGGCTATCGACCAACGTTTCACCGGCGCCGGAAAGGTCGTCGAATGTATCGACAAGGCGTGCCGACATCTCACGTGGAAAGATCTCGCGAAGTGCATTTCGCAGTTCCTGCGAAACACCGAGAGCATCGGCAATATTCCTTGAACCTGTGGACGAAGCCGCGAATTCGAGTTCGCTGTCGCCGACGACGAGGGCCGCGATCCGGCCCGATTCCTCTCGCGAAAGCCATTCGCTAACGAGTTTCGCGTCGGCGACCGAATTGACCAAAACGGTTTGGAGCATCGGCCCGAACAGGCTTTCAACGGCCTTTTCCGCACCGGCATCTACGTGAAGAAAATCGGCAAGGACGCCCTTTAATTCCACGCCGATATTGGCCTGCTCGGCAAACAGCTTCTGGACTTCCGGTGCGTATACGGCACGCTTCTCGTCGAGTTCCTGAAGCGTTTCGAGGCGGTGCTTGACGCGAGAATATTCCTGCTGAACTGCCTTGAGCTTCTCTTCTGCTTCGGCAACAAGGCCGCGGGCGACCTCTGCATCGGCGAGAAATCCTGCTTTTTCGGCCTGGAATGCCTCGAGTTTACCGCGTTCCGTGACAAGTTCGGCGGCGATCTTTTCAGAATCGGCGATGTGCTGAAAATGGCTCTCGCCCGCCCGCTGTTCTTCGCGTTCAAGGCCCGTGACGCGTTCGGCGAGACGGTCGCGGTTGCTGGCAAGCTGACGTGCCGTTTCTGCGAATCGTTCGCCGGCAGCGGTGTGCTGCAGTAACTCTGCCCGACGTTTTTCCAGATCGGCTTCGATCGCTTTCACGTCGGCGATCTTCGCAGCAAACAGGCCCTCTGCTTCGAGCAGTACGGCAGCTGCGGCTTCTGCATCGGTGCTCTCCTTTTGTTCCTCTTCGACGAGTCGGCCACGTTCGGCTTCGACAACCGCTATGCGTTCCGTAAGTGCGTCGATCTCCATCCGGAGAGCTTCGGCTCTGCTTCCAAGTTCGACGATCTGCTCGGATTGATAACGGTGCTCGCGTGCGGCACGGTCGCGTTCGAGCTCGGCGTCGGAATGTTTTCGGCGAACCGAGGAAAGATTCTCTTCTTCGATCCGAGCGGCCTGCGTCGATTCGCGGGCAGCTTCTTCCATTTCGGCGACCTTTGCTACAAGGGCCTGCTCGGCCGCTTGGGCCGCGGAAAGCTGCTGTTCGAGCTCAGCGATCAGCGACTCGAAATGACGGCCCTCGGCAGCGAAATATTGCCGCTGAAAAACGCGGAACTCTTCCTGTAGAGCCAAGAAGCGACGGGTCTTACCCGCCTGACGGCGAAGGGAGTTTGCGTTCTTCTCGACTTCGGAGACGATGTCTGCTATGCGGTTGAGGTTGGTCTTAGCGGTTTCGAGCCGTGCTTCGGCCGCTCGTTGGCGTGTACGAAACTTAGAGATGCCGGCCGCTTCCTCGATCAGGTTTCGGCGATCCGCCGGCTTTGCCGAAAGGATCTGTCCGATGCGGCCCTGTTCGATGATCGCGTAATGCGAACCGGATAGGCCAGTGCCGGCAAAAAGGTCCTGGATATCACGCAGGCGACAGGTCTTGCCATTAAGCTGATATTCGCTTTCACCTGAAAGGTAAAGCCGGCGAGTGACAGATACAGCTTCGCCGGGAGCAAAGTCCAACGCGAACGAGCGCGGTCTCCAGTGACGTTTGGTTCTGATGACCTTCTCAACCGTTTGAATCGAACCGACCTGAGCTGCCTGGACCTTTTCGACTTCGATCTCGCCTTCGTGAAATCCATTTGTATCGGCGACCGCATCCGCCTGCTCCGGCGACTCAACCGTATCGGCTTCAAGCGCATCGACATCGACGGCGAGTTCATCGATCTCGCTTAAGGTCGCGTCGATGTCCTCGAGTTCAGCGTCGTCAACATCGAACGCATCTTCGTCGCGGACCATGTGGAGCACGACCTCGGCCATGCCGGACGGCTTGCGGTTCTTGGTACCCTGAAAGACCACGTCCTTCATTTCGGCACCGCGAAGCGATTTTGCCCGCTGTTCGCCGAGGACCCACGAGATGGCGTCGGAAACGTTTGACTTGCCGCAGCCGTTCGGGCCGACGACGGCGGTGATCCCGTTACCGGTAAAAACTACTTCGGTATAGTCGGCAAAAGACTTAAAACCCGTTATTTCGAGGCGTTGAAGCTTAAACATTCTATGGTACTAGGTGAATCGGATAGCACTATATTTTGGGGTATTTGCGTCGGTTTAGTCAAACGATTTGTTCAGATTGTTTACAAGGAAATAATGAAAAAAAGGCATATTGGCGGTCGTGCCCAATATGCCTTCTGAATTCAATAAGTTAGACTTTGAAACTTTCCGCAGCTTAACGCAGACCTTCTTTTTCGGCCCGCTCGTTGTCGAGTTCGGTCAAAACGTCGAGCATGAAGTTGGTGTTGCTCGAGATGTTGATAACGACCGGGAATTCGGTTTCCGATACCTTGAACTCAAACGTTCCGCTGGCGATCTCAACGATCTCTTTGAACGCGTTACTGCCGTTTCGGCCGTTGCATTCAGCGTCAACGATCTTTCCATCATTGAACGATACATTTGCGAGATGCATGTCGGATTTTAAGACCATCATACCGGTCATCTTAGCGTTCTCGACCACCTGCACGGCATCGAAAATACTTACAAACCCGAGATTTCCGGCAAAGGTCGTGTCGGTACGCACGTTTTGAGGCGATCGGTCACGGGTAACGGCATACTCGGGCCGGCGAGCTCTTCGGATCGCTTCAAGGCCCGGGGCTACAGAGATTCGCGGGTCCAGCAGCTTTGCTTCCTGAAGGCGGTCATATGCCACGTCAAATTCCTCTCGTGCAATATATAGCGATACGAGGGCGAGGCATTGGCGGGCCGCTTCTGTTAAGTTCTTCTGTTTGATACAGATATCCCGCATTTTCTCGCGCAGAGCAAGTGAGCGAGGGCTGCGTTCGATCGAGTCTTGAAGAAGATCGAATGCCTTATCCGGCGAACTGTATTTAACAAAGAGATCGGCATCGAGCAGGACGGATTCGATCGAAACCTCGGTGACCGGACCTCTTGGTTTTTCGAGAACTGCATTCATATGTGCGGCGAACAACCGTGTTCAACAACAAAAAGCTTACACATTCCGTCACTCGCAGTCACCAAAATTCGTCATAATCGGTCAAATTGAAAGACCGCCCCGGTTTCCCGAAACGGCCTTTCCTTTCATCACCTGAGACTCGACTAAAAATCGAATCGGATGCCTACCCGCATCCGACGGGGCGTCAAAGTCCTTGTCGGAGCAAGAAATCCATCTTTTGCAGTCTGCACCGTCGTCGGATTTGTACTGTTCAGGAAATCGAAATTGATAAAGTTCGAACCAAAGCTGAAGATGTTGACGTTTAGGATATTCGTAAATTCTGCAGTCGGCCTGATCTTAAATCGCTCCTTGACCTTGAATTCACGGCTAACGCTCAAATTGAACTGGAATAACTGCGGTCCATTCCCGGCATTCCGCCCAAGATTGCCCGGACTGCCGATCGGTGCCAATGAGAATTGATCAGCCAAGGACTGCGGAAATGCCGAACTAAATTCTCTCCATACAATGCTATTCGGATCTCCAGAGAAATTCGGGCGGTCGTTGCTTAGATCGTCGAGACTGCGGTCGATACCGCCTGCTGAAACATTGAACGGCGCACTCGAACCCCACCGCACGAGCGGCGAAAACCTGAGCTTGCCGAGCCAAAACGGAGTATCGAAAGTTGACGTGACAGCGATACGATGCGTTCGGTCCGCGAGGCTTCGTGACCACTCGCGACTGAAATCGCCGGGAAGTGTCGGATCCGAAGTGTTCACGATACCGTCATCCATTAAACGAGACAGTGTATACACAAATCGCATGCTTCCACCGAAACCTCCGCCCAACTTCTTATAGCGGCTGCGCAGTTCGAACTGGGCTCCTATATAACGGCTATTACCGATCGGTGCTACTTGTTCGAGCTGAACTGGCCCGAGCGACGCGTACTGGGCCGGACGCAATCCGTTTACAGCCGCAAACGCGCGGCAAACAGGTGTATTTGTCGTCGTCGTCGTCGAGCAAGACGTGCTGCTGTTGCTGTTTCTGGTGTTT
>CAYTDJ010000186.1:0-5878 GCA_964436265.1 uncultured Chloracidobacterium sp.
GAACCGGTAGAGATCGCAGCCTGACCTGATCGGCCGAAAACAAGGCGTGACGTCGGGAATTTTACTGAGGCTTGACATGTCATCACAAGAAAAAGCCCGGCCCTTAAGCGGCCGGGCTTTCTTGCTTACTTAAATTAATTCTAGAACTTGAATTTAACTCCAAGCTGAGCCTGACGCGGTTCGCCAAAACCCGCCGACACCGTTCCGTCAAAGTTGAACGTAAGCGGTCGTGGGAGGCTCCGCGGATTGCGGTTGTTGAAAAGATTGAACGCTTCGAAGATGCCTTCGAGTTCCATCCTTTCGCCGAACTTGAACGCCTTTGACACACGCACGTCCAACGTAAAGAACTCGTTGTCGAGACGCTCGGTGTTTCGCTGCGTGATGTTCGGGAAACTGCCGCGGTTTACCAATGAGATCGGCTGAGCCGAACGATACTGAACGATAGGCGAGACGTTGATATCATACGGCAACAGGAACGTTGCAAACGCATTGAAACGATGCCGCTGATCGCGATCCGAATAACCATACTCCGGCGTCAGATTGCGTGGATCGACATAACGGAACGTAAACGGATCGCGTTCGTTGTCGTCGTCCGACTTGTCGGTGGCGAGCAGGTAATTGATCTGAAACTGATACCTGTCAGCAAATCGCTTGTTGAGCGTAAATGTCACGCCTTGGTATAGCGAACGTGCCGAGCTTTCGGTCGAACGGATCTCTCCAATACCCGAACCGTTCGCCCGCTCGAATGGTGAGACGCCACCGGGATACAATCGTCCGTCGCCGCGATTCACGAATCGAGTCAGCCGTGTTGATTTAGCGTAATTGTATGCAACCAGGAACGATATATTTTTCGCGATCTCGCGTTCCACGCTTGCCGAATACTGTACAGTACGCGGATTTTTGAAGTCCCGTGCAAATACAGCGATTCCCGGATTAAATGGAGAGAACCCGGCCGTCGGCACGATTCCCGGGAAGACTGGGCATCCGCCTAAACCGCCGCCGCCACCTTCAGGAGCAGCACCTCCCGAGCATAAGAAATTCGCAAAGAAAATATTCCCTGCGATCGCACCGTCAGTGTTTCTCGGACCGGCAACGACCAGACCCGGGATGCGAGCGTAGTAAATGCCCGCGCCGAGCCGGATCGCCGTCTTGCCGTCGCTTCCAGGCGACCAGGAAAGGGCCAAACGCGGCGACCAACCATCCGTGAAGTCTGGTATCGTGCCGTCAGACGGAAAACGCGGATCGCTCAGGAACTGGCCGTAGCGGGTGTTCGAAGGCGAATTGATCGGATCCGGCTGATATTGGCCTTCCCATCTAAAGCCAAGGTTCAGCGTGAGGTTTCGACGCACTTGCCATGCATCCTGCACATAGACACCGGGCTCGATCGTCGAATATGCCTGTGTACCTGCTTCTTCGACCGAACGATTGCCGATCGGAGCAAATTGCAGATAAAGCTGGAGAGCCGCCGGGCTGACGCCGTTGATGTAATCGATGAATCCATTGATAGCTCCATCGATGGTCGGGGCCGCGAATATGTACCGGCCACGGGCAAATCCGATGAATGTCTGCGATACGCGCGTTCGGTTGAAATCAAAACCAACCTTTACAGCGTGGTTGCCCTTGATGATCGTAAAGTTATCAGTGAACTGAACGCGAACGTCGTCGGAAGGCACGGGCAAGAAGAACGGACGCCCAAAGCGATAAGAGATCGAACCGTCAAAGGTGCCGATCGTCGTATCAGGAAGGTCCGGACCGTCATAAAAGCGCGGACGCTCTTCTTTTGCCCATTGGAAACGAAACTCATTCAGGAGGTTTGCCGAAAAATTTGTGACAAGCTGCCCAATGAATGAATTGGAGTTGTCCGTCTCTCGGCCGTTGGCGCTTGCCCCCCAGGTGGGAACGTCAAATGTACCGTTCACCTGTTCCGCTCGGCTGTAATTGTGCCGCAGCGTAAGCAGGTTGTTCTTGTTGATATTGATGTCGACCTTACCAAGAAGAACGTCTGCGTCGTTCGATCGGTCGATGATAGTTTGTTCATTTGGCGATCTGAAACGTGTTGCGAAAATTGAAACCAGTCGGGGGTCGATCGAGTTTGGTTTGCTGCTTTGGCCGTCGTTGCGTTCAAACGCAAAGAAGAAAAACGCCCGGTCTTTTTTGATCGGGCCGCCAATGTTGCCGCCAAACTGATAGTTGGTGAAGTCTTCGGTCGGGAGTCCGGCGTCGACGGCGTCAGGGTTTTGCCCGGAAAGATTCTGGTTGCGGAAAAACAAGAACGCAGCGCCCGAGAACTGGTTCGTTCCAGACTTGGTCACTGCGTTGATAAATCCGCCCGACGAACGGCCGAACTCAGCGGAGGCTCCGACCGGAACGACCTGAAACTCCTTGACCGATTCTAGACTGATCGTAAATGCGGGCCGCTGGCCGCCGCGCTGTTCGCCAAAGAACGGATTGTTAGCATCGGCTCCATCGATCGAAACGTTGTTCTGTATTCCCTTTTGACCATTGATCGTGATCTCGTCGCCGTCCGGGCCCTGAACGATCGAGACGCCAGGCGTCAAAAGCGCAAATCTTGAAAAATCACGGCGATTGATCGGCAGGCTCTCTACGGATCTTTGATTGATCTGCGTTGACAGCTCTGTTCTCGCCGTATCCACGGCCTCTGCATCCGCCGACACGTCGACAGTCTCGGCCGCCCCGCCGATCTTCATTGAAATATTCAGCGAGAGCGTATTGCCGATGGTCACCTCGACATTGTCGAGTACCGAATTAGTGAATCCGCTTGCACTCGTGGTCACGCGGTACTTGCCGAGCGGCAACAAGGGGGCAGTAAAAAAACCGTCAGAGTTACTTGTCACCGTTCGCTCAAATCCGGTGCCTAAGTTTTTGACATTAATGGAGGCGCCGGATACGACGGCTCCGTTAGGATCGACAACCGTACCTTGAATAAGTCCGGTGGTCGACTGTGATTGTGCAACAGTTGCGGCTGATAGTGCGGCAACGAACATTAACAAGCATACGAACCGCGCAATGTGTCTCATATTGTTTTGTTTTCCTCGTCCTGATGGGATCGATTCCAGTGAATGAGGTGAGGTCGAGCGCTGGAGTTGATCGGTGGTTTGCGTTTTGATCTTCGTCATTTCTAACGTAACTAAGTTTAACGAAAATTTAACCTGCCAAAATTGAACGGATTATAGTCCCGGTCAGTGTCGAAAAACAAACGGGATAGTGTTAAATTTTATAGGATCATAAATTTTCGCTGTTTATGATTTTGAACGGTTTACAGGAATCGGGACAGCTTATTTTCTGTGAGGTGAATCTATGCTATGGAAGATCGTGCTCATACTCGGGATCCTGGGCCTGCTCTTGGGTTTGGCGGTCACCGGCGTCTCGGTTGCTTTACCTGTCGTGACGGATGGACGCGTTGCGTGGGATGAAGGCCCGATATTTGGTGTTATCGGCGGCGGACTTGTTCTGGTGGTTTCATTCCTGATGTTTTTGGTCGGCCTGATCCTTGTTGTAAAGAATAGAAAGAAGTAAAAGAAATTAGTGTTCCCATTCAAGATAAGAAATATTGAGATCAACCCGCCGCTTGTGCTTTCGCCAATGGCAGGTGTGACCGATTATACCTTTCGCAGACTGATCAAACGCCGCGGCGGTGTGGGGCTCGTAGTGTCGGAGTTTATCTCGGTCGAGGGCTTGACACGCAATAATCCGAAGTCGAAGCGGCAGATGCGTTTTGACGAGAGCGAACGGCCATTTGCGGTGCAGATCTTTGGCGGGCAGCCAGAGCGGATGGCGATGGGTGCCGAGATGGCCGAAGAGGTCGGGGCCGACATTCTGGATGTAAACTGCGGCTGCCCTGCTCCGAAGGTGGTGAAGAACGGCGGCGGATCGGGTTTGCTCCGAGAGCCCGACCGACTCGAGACCATTTTGAAGGAGATCAAGAGATCGATAACTATTCCGCTCACGTTAAAGCTCAGGACGGGATACACCGAATCGACGATCAACGTCGTCGATATCGCGAAAATGGCGGAGCAATGCGGCGTCGAGCATATACAGGTGCACGGCCGTACCCGAGATCAGGGTTATAAAGGACTTGCGAACTGGGATCTGATCCGTCAGGTGAAAGAAGCAGTTTCGGTTCCGGTTTCAGGAAACGGGGATATCACCAACATTGAGAATGGGATGAAAAGATGGCGGGAATCCGGAACGGACGGTATATTGATCGGCCGGGGAGCGATGCAAAATCCATGGATATTTCGGCAGTTTAATGATGTTCTGGAGGGACGCTCTCCGTATCAGCCGGACCTGGACGAGAAAAAGGCAGTCTTGCTGGAGTTCTTCGAGATGTGTCTCGAAGAAATGCCGGAATTGGTCGCGTTAGGCAAAATGAAGCAGCTTGCGGGACAGTTCACTAAGGGATTGGTCGGCGGTGCGCAATTCCGCCAAACGCTCTATCATTCGCATTCGGCGGCCGAGATACTAGACAACATCACGATCTATTTTGACACTCTTGGACGCCGCGAGATCTTTGGCGACGGCCTGACAGAATCCGACGCAGACCTTGAATTTGATTCCTGTGATGCCCCGAGCGTGATCGAACGGTCGGTTTCAACTCCCGCTGCGGGCACAGCAGCGTGACCGAATGTGACAATGATGAACAATAAAATACTTTTCACCGCGATCATTGCTGTAGGGATCTATGCAATGTCTATCACTGCACAGAACCTTAAGACTGACGACATCATAACGAGGCATCTCGAATCCATCGGCAAACCTGAAAAACGTGCGGAATTGACGACCATCATGGCGCTTGGCCTAAGCGAGTTCGAAGCTCGCAATCCGCAGGTAAAAGGCGGCGGAAAGGCTGTCGTAGTTTCCGATCCTGACAACCTTCTTTTCATCATCAGCCTCAATTCAAAAGAGTACCCTTTTGAAAAGATCGGCTTTTTCAACGGCAAACCGAATCTCCCGTTCATAGCCTCGGGAACGCGTTCACTGCTAGGGTCGTTCGTCTCCGAACACGAGAAGATCTTGAGCGATGGATTGTTTGGCGGAAGTATGGCCCTTCGATGGAATTCAGTGGTGTCGGCAGCGAACCGGTCAAAACTCAAGGCGTCCGGAACGAAGAAGGTGGAAGGCAATAATGCTTACGTACTCGACTATCTGACACCGGCCGGCTCTGGCGAATTCAAGATCAGACTTTATTTTGATTCCGAAACTTTCCAGCACATCCGCACCGAGTACCGAAGAGAGATACCGGTCGGTCGTGTGATCTTCGGCCAGCAGAACCAAGGCGGGACGTCGGTCGCCACGCTTACCGAGGATTTCTCGGACTTTCGCCAGGTCGATGGCTTAACCCTGCCCTATTCGTATCAGGTCAGGTACGTATCGAACAGCAGCTCGATGTCGAACGAAAATATTTGGCGGATCAAGGTCGCCGAATACCGATTAAATCAGAAACTCCAGTCTGATTTCTTTAGATTCGACCAGAATTAGCCGAGCATTTTCTGTCGCCCAGCAAAGCCGTCTCAGCTCAAATGAAATCTCAAATAAATGTCTTTATGAAGAAATCCATCCTATTAATAGGTATCTGCACGTTAGTGGTGCCGGTTGCATTTTCGCAGAAAGTTTCGATCGACGCGATAGTCACAAAGAATCTCGCCTCAATTGTGAGGCCGGACCGCAAAACAAAGCTAGTGAACATCACCGCTCTCGGTGAGTCGACTTACGTTCAAGGAAACAACCATCAACGGCCATGGACCGGTAAATCTGCCGTGGTCTCTGACGGAAAGAAACTCGCGATAGCGATGACATTTCCTTTGGATAATTATCCCATGGAACGGATCAACTTCGATGGGAAAAAGCTTACGGTTCC
>CAYTDJ010000187.1:0-5848 GCA_964436265.1 uncultured Chloracidobacterium sp.
CGCTTGAGAGAAGGTGACACGGTCGTGCTGATAGGCTCGACAAAAAAGGTCGACCGAGCGATTTCACTTCTGCAGCCGACAGAAGGCGGCACTACAGGCTTTAACGCCTAAACAAGAATCATACAGCAATGCTGCAAGATTCAATTTCGGCTCACGTTCATTCCTTAGCAAATGAAACTCGTGTTTTAGTAAACCGATGAAAAAAGGAGTGACTATGAAGTACCTAAGCCGATCGGGCATTTATGCCGCAATACTGATAATTGCAATTGCAGCCGCTGGGGGCCAGGCACAAGAGGCCTATAGGATCTCAGCACCTTATGCATATAAGAACCTGACCATCTTTCTCATACACGGCAAAAACGAAACAAGTAAGACAAATATAGTTACTCTTCAGGAAGCTATGAAAATGCAGATCCTGAGGGTCTATGAAACTTCAGATGTAAATGAATTGCAGGTGGAGAACATTTCCAAGCAGTTTGATGTGTTCATTCAATCGGGTGACATTGTTAAAGGTGGGAAGCAGGATCGTGTGCTTGCGATCAGCATCATTATTCCGGCTCGCTCCGGGCGAGTATCGATCGAGGCCTACTGTGTCGAATCGGGCCGCTGGGAAAAACGGAAGAACGAGGATGCGGGGCAGTTCAGCTCGTCCGAAGAAAGGATCGTTTCAAAGGACCTTAAGGTAGCGGCAAACGGCGCCCGATCTCAGCAGGAGGTTTGGTCAAAGGTTGCCGAGGCACAGAAAAAGTTGAGCAGTAATGTCGGCGTGGACGTTACGGCGAACGCTTCGGGAACGAGCTTGCAGTTGGCCCTTGAGAATGGAAAGGTTGCCGCATCGGCCGATGAATACGTGAAGAAACTTTCTAATTTGATCGCTGGAAGATCGGACGTGATCGGCTACGCATTTGCCATTAACGGCGAGATCAACAGCGCGGACATATACGTATCCAATAATCTCTTTAAGAAACTGTGGCCTCGAATGCTAAAGGCCGCGGCCGTTGAAGCGCTGGCAGAAGGGAATCGTGGTGGAAACACCGCCTCGCCGAAGCCTGTTTCGGTCGAAGCATTTCTGACCGACGCCGAAAAGGGAAAGGCTAAAGAACGAGCGACAAGTGGAAGATCTAAGGTGGTCACGCGCGAAAGCAATGGAAGCTCGGTATTTGAAGCGCGCGACAAAAGCGATCTAGTAGTCCACCGAAACTACGTGAAGGTTAACTAGGCTTAGGCGCAAGTCCCCGTTGATTTTCAAAATGGGCCGCGATATCTGTCGCGGCTTTCTTGCCGACGAACGGAACCATGGCCTCAATTGAGAGTTTTGCGATACGTTCGATCGAACCGAACTCTTTTAGGAGTTTCATCTTCCGTTTTTCGCCGATGCCGGGTATCTCGGAAAGCTCTGATGTGAAATCACGTTTCTCTCGCCGTTTGCGGTGAAACTCGACGGCGGTCTTGTGAGTTTCTTCGCGAATATGGAGTATCAACCGAAACGCGAGCGAGTTGCGGTCGAAAGGAATCGGCTGGTCTTCACGGCCTCGCACGATCAAGTGGGAAATTTCCTTATGCTTCTTTGGCGGTTTTACTAGTCCTACCAACATGATCTGTTCCAGATCGAGGAGGTTCATCGCAGCCGACGCAGCTGAAAGCTGTCCTTTGCCGCCGTCTATGAATATCAGGCGGGGAAGTTGGCCGCCTTCGTCGAGTATTCGTTTGTATCGCCGGAGAACCGCTTCGTGCATTGACGCGAAATCGTCCTGGCCATCGACCGTTTTGATAATGAACCGGCGATAAAGATTTTTCGCAGGTTTACCGTTGTCGAATACGACGATGCCGGCGACATTTTCAGACCCGGATATATTCGAGATGTCGAACGATTCGATACGGTCAGGAAAGTGAGCAAGCTCAAGCACCTCCTGCAGTTCTTCCAGCACCTTTTGTGAGTCAGGTTTGAGCACTCTAAAGCGTTGCTCGAATGCGATCTTTGCGTTGGTCTCAACAAGTTCGACAAGATGCCGCTTCTCTCCGATCTTCGGATGAAAGATCCGTACACGTCGTCCGCGGCGTTCCGTCAGAAGCTTTTCAAGCGCTGCGCGATCCTCGAAATCGTTTGGCACATGTATCTCAAGAGGCACATAATCGGTCGAATAATATTGGATGAGCACCTCTCCGAGAAAATCCCCTGCGTCAAACGAATCGTCTTCCGGCAGATCCTCCCAAAAGAACTCGCGGCGGCCAACGATACGTCCTTCGCGCATCGTGAATAGCTGCAAGGCAAGCCGCTGTTCTTCGCGGTAGAACCCGAAAATATCTACGTCGCGTTCCGCCGTATAGGCCATTTTCTGTTGTTCACCGAGGGCGATGACCGTATTTCGAAGATCGCGATATTTTGCAGCAAGCTCGTACTTTCCATCCTCGGAAAAACGCCACATACGCTTTTCCAGATCCGCGGCCAGTTCCTTATTCTTACCTTCGAGCAGTGTCTTTACGTCTCCTGCGGCTTCCTGATATTCGCCCTGTGTACACAGACCTTTGACGCAGGGGCCGAGACATCGCTTCAGGTGATACTCCAAACAAGGCCGAGACAGCTTTCCGTCAATTTCAATATCGCAAGTTCGCAGCTGAAACGCACGATTTACAAGATCAAGAGTTTTTCGTGCCAGCGAAGCGGGCAGCATTGGGCCGTAGTAGTTTGCTCCGTCGCGAACGATCTTTCGAGTGATCACGACTTTGGGAAACGGTTCGTTGGTCATTTTCAAGTGCGGATACTGCTTATCGTCCTTTAGCATGACGTTGAAGCGGGGTTTATGCTTTTTTATCAGGTTTGACTCGAGCACGAGAGCTTCCACTTCGCTGTCAACGACGATAAATTCAAAATCAGTTATTTGCTTTACAAGTTGTCGTGTCTTGTAGTCGAGATTTCGGCTGGCTTGAAAGTAAGATCGGACGCGATTGCGAAGATTCTTTGCTTTGCCGACATAGATGATCTTCCCAGAAGTATTCTTATGGAGATAAATACCAGCTTTTGTCGGAAGTGTCTGGAGTTTTTCCTCGATCGTCACAACCACGATTTTAACTTAGTGACGTTTAAATGGATAAAAGCCCGGAAGCCTCTATTGAGGCAACCGGGTCTTTGGGTGTGGGCTGGGTAGCTATTAGTAAGCTCTTTGAACAGCCGGTAAAAGTAATCCGATAAGTACTGCAATGATCCCAACAGTTGTAAACATGGTATTAGTTCTCCTGAATATTATTGCTGTTTCCGAACTCATCGCGGCCTCGCCACTGTTTCGGTCACATTTGAAAGACGACGTTCTAGCCTGTTTTTGCGTTCTTTTCGGTTCTGAGTGAAAATTTTTTAATGGATACGATCGTCACGACCTCACCGACCGAGGCCGCAAAGTTCATCAGACGGGGCGGAACAGTTGCGTTTCCGACCGAGACCGTTTATGGCCTGGGTGCGAATGTGTTCGATGAAGTTGCGGTCTCTAAGATCTTTGACGCAAAAGAACGGCCCGCCGATAATCCTTTGATCGCCCATATCAGCAAGTTGGATCAGATAAAAACACTTGCCGCCGAAGTACCTGTGTTCGCCCAAAGGTTGATCGACGCGTTTTTCCCAGGGCCGCTTACAGTCGTATTAAAGAAAGCTGAAAAAGTGCCGCTGCTCGCTACAGCCGGGTTGGATACAATTGGCGTTCGCATGCCGCGGCACGAACTAGCACGTGAATTTCTACTTGCTTGTGGAACTCCGGTCGTTGCACCGTCGGCAAATCTTTCGGGACGTCCCAGCCCGACTACTTGGCAGGCGGTTTATGAAGACCTCAATGGACGGATCGACTGCATCCTTCAGGGAGAGGCGACCGAGATCGGTTTGGAATCAACCGTTGTCGACTGTTCCGGAGAGTCTCCCGTCGTCTTACGGCAGGGAGCAATAGCCCTAGATCAGATAGGCGCCGTAGTCCATAACGCCGCACTTGCCGAATCAAGCGACGGAGAATCGCCCAAAAGTCCGGGATTGAAATATCGACATTATTCCCCCACGGCAATGGTTAAGATCGTTGAGGCAGGGAATGGCATCCTTGATCCATTGACTTCTGCGTATATCGGTATTGTTGATCCGGAGATCACCCTCGGCATGAAATTAATTGTTCCTGATATTCAAGCGTATGCGCATTCTGTGTATGAGTTTTTTAGAGAATGCGATCGCAAGAGAATCGGGACGATATACTGCGAGAAAGTGATGGAAGAAGGGATCGGTGCTGCCTTGATGGACCGACTTCGACGCGCGGTACACGATTAAGGTGTATTCTCGCGTGCTGCGATGATCGAGGTTTCACTATTCTGAGCAATCAGTTCAGCTTTCAAAAGAGTGCTTTCGAGTGCCTGATGAGCCCATTCGTTGGGCACGAGTATCAGGACCGGGTTTCCATTTCTTCGCCTTATTTCGTTCAAGATCTCATTTACGCCGTACAGCCTCATCTGTTTTCCGTCGGCCGAGCGCAACAACCTGCCGGCCGCGTAGAACTCTGCGTTATGATTTATCGCATGCTGGCTCAGCACTTCAGCGTCAGAATAACCGCGAGCGTCGGCCTCGGCTAAGAGACGCTTGACCGAGTCATCGTCGGCAAATCTCGGGACAGCCGTTATCAATAACATGATGACGACGCCAAAAGTTGCGGCGGCAATTCCGACAATGTACTTTTCTCGACCCGGCCTCTTTGTCAAATAGCGAACGATCGCGACGGCTGCGAAAATCAATGCCGGCGGCAATGCCGGTAAAATATATCCCGGAAGTTTAGAACCCGAAAACGAAAAGAAAACTAACGGTACAAGCAACCAGGCCGCCGCGAACTGTAGCAACGAATTGAATCGAGTATCAAATTCGTCGCCTCCCTTAAAGATATTTTTTACCGATCGCCATACGCCTGAAACAAAGAATGGAAGCCATGGGATCGTCATCAACGGCAAAACCCAAAAGAAAAAATAGAACGGCTGCGGATGGAAGTATTTGTTCGACGTGTATCGTTGAAAGTGGTGCTGAATGAAAAACTCGTCGATGAATTCCCAACCATTCGTCAGGTACATCGGCAAATACCAAAGCGACGCAACAAGAAGCGAGATAACGGTTCCCCACAGCACACTGAACAATACTTTGTTGCCCGGCCATTTCCACGACAATACGAAATAAAAACTGACGATCGCAAACGGGAATACGATCCCGATCAAGCCCTTTGCCAGCAAGGCCAAGCCAATGAAAAGATAGAAGCCTGTCAGAGGAACCAGTGAGTTTTGCGTCTGATCCCATATATAAAAGCAGACCAACGCTGCAGTCATCGGGAAGGTCAGGATAATGTCAAAACTTGCCCCTCGAGCGAACACTATTATCCCGATCGACGTTGCCGCAAGGAGTCCAAGAAGTTTCCCAAAGTTCAGAACACCATCATTCGAGAGTTGCCCGTTTATCGATCGTCCGAGCAGCCACATGCTGAGCACCGTTCCCAGGCCGAACAATGCGGAGCCAAATCTCGCGGCAAACTCAGTTACGCCGAAAACGCGGTAAGACGCGATCTGCAGCCAATATAGAAGAGCCGGTTTCTCAAACCAGTGGAAACCGCCAAGAGTGGGTGTTACCAAGTCGCCGCGTTCAAACATCTCGCGGGCGACTTGTGAGTAACGAGGTTCGTCCGGCCCGACAAGCGGGATCGTCAGGCCAAAAAAATAAACGGCAACGACGATGACCGCGGCGAAAGCCCAAAATGTCCGCGAGTAAAACCAGTGATTATTTGAGCCGTTCTTTGTCATTTACAGCACGATGGCCGAAAATGATAAGTATTGCTGAAAAAGCGATTAGGTT
>CAYTDJ010000188.1:0-5814 GCA_964436265.1 uncultured Chloracidobacterium sp.
CGAGATCCGGCCCGAAAAACTGCTCCGCGGAATCGATCTCGAACTTGGAATTGCACGCAAGATATACAAAGCAGATGATCGGCCCTCGCTAGCAAATACCCCTGTGCCTGATTTTTTTCTTTTTTATATGGATCGATACAGCGCGATGAACATTCAATACTCGCGCGGCTGTCCGTTCAACTGTGAGTTCTGCGACATCATCGAGATCTACGGCCGCGTGCCGCGTACAAAATCAAATTCTCAGATGTTGGCCGAGCTCGATGCCCTTAAAGCGACAGGCTGGCGCGGGCTTGTGTTCATCGTCGACGATAATTTCATAGGCAACAAAAAGAACGTCCGTTTATTCATGCCGGACCTTATCGAATGGTCGCGGGCAAACGGCGATCCGTTCTCATATATCACGGAGGCAAGCGTCAATCTGGCTGAGGACGATGCGCTGCTCGCTCAGATGGAAGATGCCGGTTTCCGTCGCGTATTCCTTGGGATCGAAACGCCGGTTGAGGAAAGCCTTAAGGAAGCACAGAAAGGCCAAAACACGCGCCGAAACCTGCTTGATTCGATCCACAAGATACAGAGTTATGGAATGGAGGTAATGGCCGGGTTCATCGTCGGTTTTGACAGCGATCCCGATGACATCTTTGAACTACAGATGCAGTTCATACGCGAAAGCGGCATTCCGCTCGCGATGGTCGGCCTGCTCACCGCCTTACCGGACACTCAGCTCTGGCGGCGGCTCGAAAAAGAAGGAAGGCTGCTAAATGTGAGTACGGGAAACAACACCGATTGCTCGATAAATTTTATTCCGCGCATGGACACGTCTCGCTTGGTCGAGGGTTATAAATCCATTCTTAAAAATATCTACAGCCCCCGGGAATACTATCGGCGGGCCCTGGACTGTCTCGGTCGATTTCATAGCAACCGCCCGGAACCACGGCAAATAAATATTCGCCAGGACCTGCGTTCATTCTTTCGGGTAGTTTTCGATCTCGGTATACGTGACCGCTCACGTCTCGAATTTTGGAGCTACTTTTATAGCCTGCTGCGCCATCACACACGCGATTTCGCCCACGGCCTCACGCTCGCCGCGATGGGGTATCACTTTCGCCTGGTAACTGAAAAATACTGCGGCTGAGCACTAGCTCAATATCGACAAATACTGTTTCCACGGGCCAACCTCGACCACGTATTTCCTTGCCATCGCGGTCGCGATCTGGCGGATGTGGGTCAGGTCGTGAACGACCCATGTAGCCAATAACTGGCCGAGCGTCACGTCACCCAATTCGGGATGATTGCCGTTCAGCTCAAGCTGCTCGTCGGTAAGGTTCCACGAACTTAAGGTCGAAAGGCTCGACTGCCTTGCCTCAACAAATTCGTCGAGGAGTTCCCCGAACGTCTTTCCTTTCGACCTTTCGAACTGAGCGAAACGGTCAAACGGTTCGAAAACGCCATCGACACCGTGCTCCAAAATGATCTTCGCTCGCGGAATCCAGTCCGTCTCTTCGGCGTGGATCAAGTGGCCTATCACGTCAAACGCCTGCCAGTCATCCTCGGTCCCCGTGCTCGCTGTCCACTCATCCGATAAACCGCCCAGCAACACCTTCAACGCTGCGGGCGTCGACTCCAAAACCTCGATCGCTTCTTTCAATTCAAACTTCATACAAACCCTTTTGCTCCGCAGTCCGCGATCAAAATAATCCCTTGATCCATCCGCCATCCACGGCTATCGAGCTTCCGGTAATATAGCTCGCGCGTTCCGACACGAGAAACGCCGCAAGGGCGGCAAACTCGCGAGGTTCAGCCAGACGCCTCATCGGTATCTCGGCTTCCCATCTGGAACGAATCACGGCCGGATCAACGCCCTCTTTCTCTCCAAGAAATTCGGCTAGCTCGATGACGCGCTCCGTGGCTGTATACCCGGGCAGAATCGTGTTCACCGTAATGCCGAACTGTGCGACCTCGTTCGCTAGCGTCTTTGAAAATCCGGTAACGCCCGCCCGCAGGCTGTTTGAAAGCATCAGGTTATCGACCGGCTGTTTCGCCGCGATCGAAGTAATGTTAAGTATGCGTCCCCAGCCGCGTTCTTTCATGCCGGGCAGCACCAGCCGGGTCATGTCGAGCACGCTCGTAAGCAAAATTCGTACGGCGTCATCCCAAGATTCGCGGCTCAGACCGTCGAACGTTCCCGCGGGAGGACCGCCGGAATTCGTCACTAGAATGTCGATCCGGCCAAACCGTTTCATTCCCTCGCTCACGATCCGCTCTACGTCCTCACGCTTTGAAACGTCGCCCGCAACCCCGATCACACCCGCACCGAAACGTTCGCCGATCGCATCCGACGCCTGCCGCAGCCTGTCTTCGCTCCGCGAATTCATCACCAGCCGGACGCCTTCGGCGGCCAATTCCTCGGCGACCGCGAGGCCCAACCCCTGACTCGACGCGGCCACCAACGCAACCTTTCCTGCCAATCCCAGATCCATAGCTAAGAGTTAGTGATGAGTTTTAAGTGACGAATGACGAGGCTTGAACTATGACCTGTGTGCACGGAGTTATGATGTGATCATTCATCATTCATCATTCACTCTTCACCTTTCACTTATCACTCGTCACTATTTCCTCAAATAATCATCCGTCTTATCCAGCCAGTCCTGCCGCGGCGGGCTGAATATATCGACGTCAAGCGTGTCTTCGAGCGCCTCGGCCTTATGCAGCACGTTTGACGGGATCACAAGCACCTCGCCCGCACGCACCGTCACCTCTTCGCTGCCGTCCTCGCCTATCCAGAAATGCAATGCACCTTCCAAAATGTAGGTGAGTTGTTCGTTCTCATGTGAATGCTGCGGTACCACGCATCCCTTTTTAAGATAGACATGCGCCAGCATCATGCGCTCGCCGGTTATCAACCGCCGGTCAAGCGAATCCGTTACACGCTCCTTTGGCATATCGTCCCAACGGTAAGATCTCGTCTGTCTCTGTTCCATATCGCCCTAGCTTACCTCAATATTCGGGCGCGCCAAACATCCGAAATGACCCATAAAGGTCTTGCCAGGCGTGGAATCATTTAAGGATTGATAAGTACAAGCAGCCGGTCGGCCCAATCGCTTTTCGAATTGCGGAGTATTTCATATTGGACCTGAGCCATTTCGGGGTTCTTGAGTTTAAGGTAGGTGCGCCCGAGGTTGTATCGCGCCTGATCGAAATCGGCGTCGTAACCTAGTGCGTTATTGAACGCGGCCAGAGCCTCGTCAAATTTGTCGAGTTCCAGCAGGCTCTCTCCGAGCGAATTGAAGGTACGGGAATCTGGCTTATAGATCTGAAGCTGGCCAAACGCGGCGGCAGCCTCGTTCCAACGTTTTTTCTTAAAATAAGCCTGGCCAAGCTTATCGAGAGCGTTTGCGTGATCAGGTTTTACGGCGATGACACGGCGATACGCCAGTATCTCTTCGTCGGGTTTATTCAGTCTGTTCAGCGTCAGCCCATATGCATACTGTGTTTCAGGGTTGTCGTCGTCGAGCCTGATCGCGGTCTTATATGCATCGGCCGCTTCCTTATATTGCCCGAGAGCGTAACTCGACGCTCCGATGTTCGCGTAAGTTTCCGGCCAATCCGGCCGTAGTTTGGCGGCCTGTTTCGATGCCTTCAGAGCGTCCTGATGGCGTCCCAATGCTCCGTAACAAAAGCCCGCCTGATACCATGCCTCGGCATAGTTGGCATCCAATTCCGTCGCACGTTCGAAAAACGGAAGCGCCTTGGTATAGTCGTCCTGTGCAAGCTGAGCAACACCCTGCGAATAATATCGTTCGGCGGTCGAGCGTTTGTTCTTCTGCGTCTCGGCAGTCAGCGAAGAAACGGTCTGAAGCTCGTTGACCTTAAGCTGTGAGATCCGTTCTGCCGGCACGGCAAAGTTCAGGCTCTGGCCTTCGGCCGCCTGCAGCGTCGCAACGCCGATCACCTGTCCTGCCATGTTCACCACCGGCGAACCTGACGAACCGGGACTGATCGGTGCCGTGATCTGTATGATCTTGCCGTATCCGGAAATTTCGCGAACGGCCGACACGATACCGTCAGATACGGAGCCCTCAAGACCGAACGGATTGCCAATAACGACGATCGATTCGCCTTCCTGCGGTACATTTCTTACGATCGGCAGCGGGATCGCAAGGCCCCTAGGAACATCTACTTGAAGCAAGGCCAGATCGCCTTCGCCATCGACCGCAAGGACGCCTTTCGCGATGAACTTCTTCCCGTCAAGAAGATGGATCTCGACCCGGCTCGAGCGTTCTATCACATGTCGGTTCGTGATAACGCGGTCGACCGCAATGAAGAAACCGCTGCCCCGCGACACGGAGTTTCCGCGGCTGTCAAACGTTTCGATAGCGACTGCAGAGGGCTTTATCCGCTTGACCAGTTCCGGCAGGAAATCCTGTGCAAATCCCGCCGTTGTAAACAGCGTGATCAGGAAAACAAGAGCTGATAAAGGGTTTTTCATTAACGGACGGGATGCAATACCGATTATAGTTTGAAACCGGACGCCGAGACAATGTAATTCGTCATTCCAGCCGTTGTCTTGGAACTCGATTCGTTACACGCTAAGATTCACGTTATGGCAAAGAAAATTGGACTGGCCGCCGACCACGCTGGATTTGAGGAAAAAGAGAAGGTCAAAAAGACCCTCGATGAACTCGGTATCGAATACGTCGATCTAGGTACGACCTCCGCCGATTCCGTCGATTATCCCGATTATGCAAAGAAGGTCGCAGAGGGTGTCGCGTCAGGGGAATATGATCAGGGCGTTCTCGTTTGCGGTTCGGGAACCGGAATGGCGATCGCCGCAAACAAAGTAAAAGGTGTACGCGCTGCTGTCGCATGGAGCCCGGAGATCGCAAGCCTTGCGCGTCAGCACAATGATGCTAATATCCTTTCACTGCCCGCTCGTTTTGTAACTGAAAACGATGCAGCAAAAATCGTAAAGGCTTTTTTCGCCGCAGATTTCGAGGGCGGACGTCACGAACGACGGGTCGATAAGATCCGCGAACTTGAAAACGAAGACTTCAAGTAATTCGGCCATTAAGGCTATAACCGAAGATGATCTTTCGGGTCCACATTCCGGTCCTTCCGCTCAGCGAGTTCATCGACGCATTCATCTACTTCGAACGCGTCGAACACGCACACACCGTGGATCGCTTTTTACCGAACGGAGATACCGAGATCCTCATCGATTTTCACGACTCGCCGCAGTTCATCTATGACAACCATTCGCTAAAAGAGATACAGGCATGTAACCGTATTTGGACATCGGGCGTGCGAACCGAACCGATCACCATTCCTTCGGGTAGCGGCGCCGCGATGATGGTCATCTCGTTCAAAAAGGGAATGGCCGCTCCTTTCTTTCCATTCCCGATGGAAGAGATACGAGACAGCGTTGTTGATGCCGACCTCGTCTGGGGCCAGGAATTCGGCGATCTTCGTGAACAATTACTAGAAACGAAAGACGTCGACTTGAGATTCCGGCTTGTCGAGGCGTTCTTGCTCGATCGATTTCGCTCGAAGCTCGATCTCAATCCGTGCGTTGCTTTTGCCGTCACCGAAATGATCGAACGGCCCGACGTGATCAATATCGCTCGAATGAACTCAAAGATCGGCTATTCGCAAAAGCACTTTACCGAGATGTTTCGCAAACAGGTCGGGGTGACGCCGAAGTCGTATCTGAAAATAATGAGATTTCAGAAAGCAGTAAGAACCATCGATGCGGCGACGGAAATCGATTGGGGAACGATCGCCGTCGAATGCGGCTTTTACGACCAGGCCCATTTCATC
>CAYTDJ010000189.1:0-5799 GCA_964436265.1 uncultured Chloracidobacterium sp.
TGAGAATATACTCTGCCTGTGCTTCGCCGGCAGTGATTCCCATAACGCGGTCGCCTATCTTTAGCTCGGCATCGCCTTCACCAAGATCAGCGATCTCACCGGCGAATTCCAATCCGGGGATCTGCGACGAATAACCGGCCGGTGCCGGATAAAGGCCTTTCCGCTGCAACAGGTCGGCTCGATTCAACCCGGCAGCCCGGACCCGGACGAGAGCATGTCCTCCAACGGGTTTCGGCGGATCGGGAACCTCTCGGATCTCAAGATTCTCGATGCCGCCGAATTCTTTGATATAGACAGCTTTCATAGGATCGCGAGGGCTGCGCGAAACGCTCCGCTACGAACGACAGCGTTCGCATTCCATTACTTTCTCAGACGGGCCTCGACGTTATTCGCCTTTAGTGAATTTCCCGTTGCACGCTGCAGATCGGCGATCGCCTTGTTGAGTTCCGTTTGAGCCCTGAGTTCCGCACTCCGAGCAGACGTTAAAGCCGTCTGGCGTTCGAGGACCTTATAAATGTCCGATTGTCCGGCATCCAGCTTACGCTGTTCACTATCGTATTGCTTGACCGAATTCTCACGCGCGATCGCTGCTGCGCGAAGCTTCGCCTCGGCTGTACGCACTGCCTGGAGAGAATTGCGAACGTCGACCTGAATGTTTTGTTCAAGTTGGGCTCGCTGTGTCTCGATTTTCTCACCCTCGACCAGCGATTTCCCATATTGTGCGCCCGCGGTCTTGTCGCCGAAGAGCGGAAGGTTTACCGTGATACCAACGCGATAGGTCGGGTATCGATTATTGAACACACCGCTGTAAGCATTGCCGGTCAACAATGCGAGATTTGCGCGTTGCTGCTGGCATGCAGGCGATGTCGGATCTTGTTCGCAGGCGAGCGGAAACGGCGTCCGGAAATTCGGATTCTGATCGCCGCCAATACCTGCCGAGGTGTAGCTTGCGACCAGATCGATCTGCGGCTTTTTCAGATCTCCGTAAAACTTTCGATCGATCGCATTGATATCGCGCTGAACCTGATTCAGTTCGAGCTCGGGTCGATTAGCGATGGCCAGATCAAGCGCTTCTTTGAGCGATGTGTCGGGAGGCGTCAGATCGACCGGGTCGGTCGGAGTAAGAGATTCTGACCAGACCTTTGCGTTCTTGTTGGGCGAGATCAAATTCTTGAGGGCATTCTCTGCCTGGTTGACGACGTTCAGGGCTTCGTAAACTGCTTGCTCGAAATTAGCGACCTGAGTCTCAGCCGCGACAATGTCGATCGGCGCGAGCTGTCCTTCCGAAACGAGACGCTTATTGTGCTCGTACTGGTCCTTTGCGTCCTTTACACCATCGCGCTGAACCTGTAGATTTCTCAGTGCAAACGCAAGGTCCCAATAGGCTCGTTGAACAGTTGCGATCGTTTCGATCGTGCGTTGGCGAAACTGCACGTCTGTAAGCGAAAGATTACGTTTTGCGATCTCTATCGTTCGTCGATTTTGATCGAACCTGCGGCCCCTTAAAAGCGGCTGGGTCAGCGAAAATCCGATGCTGGCGTTCTCTTGAGGGCTAAGGATCGAGATCGGGTTTGTTGACGTTTGACGCTGATTGTTCACGTCCGCGCGCAGCACCGTACCAAAACTCGGGATAAAACCTGTCACGCCCACATTGCCTACAAAAGAACCAAGAGTCGTCTCCTGATTCGAGCTGAAGATACTTACGTTCGGCGTGGTCGATCGTTCGTAATAAGTTTGTCCGGTAAGCCGCGGCTGATAGAAACCGCGAGCCGCTCTAAGGTCAAACTCGGCGATCTTTACATTCTTTCGAGTGACCTCAATGTCGTTGTTGTTCTCGAGAGCCATGGCGATCGCATCATTCAGTGTCAACGAACGCTGATCCATCATATCGACACCGACGCGGCCAAGATCGGGCAAGCTGCGGTCGTCCGAACGATAATTAGGCGCGATCGGAGGTACGCCCTGTAATTTCTCAGGCGTGACCATCTGTTTATCAACAACAACGGGAGTTGGTGTCGGGTCCTGTGCCGTGACCGTTCCCCCGATCAGAATGAAGGCCGCAATAAAAATAAATAATTGCCGTTTCATAAATCTTGTCCTACGGACTGCGTACAAATATATCGGTCAAAAGTATCGATCATGCTGCCGATGCCCAGATCGTTCATTAACAACGTCTAACTCTTGCTAAAAAGGGAAGCCGTTGCTGTCGCGAACCTGCGGCGAATCCCACCGAAAAGCCAATCCGAAAACCTCGTCACATATTGGAACAGCCGCATCTCGCTCAGATCGTCAAAGATCGAATAAAACACGGGTACGGCCAGCAGCGTCAGCAGCAAACACAGGGTCTGTCCGCCGACGACGAGTACGCCGATCGATCGGTTGGTTCCCGAACCCGCACCGCTGGAAATGACGAGCGGTATCATACCGGCGACCAAGGCAATGGTGGTCATAAGGATCGGGCGAAGTCGGTCTCGGTTTGCCTGAATGATCGCGTCATAGCGGCTCATACCCTGCGAACGCAATGTGTTCGTGTGGTCGATCTGCAAGATCGCGTTTTTCTTAACAACGCCGAACAGCAGCAGCAATCCGAGGCCGGAGAAGATATTCACGGTCTGGCCTGCGATCAGCAAACTCAAAATACCGAAAGGTACCGAAAGCGGTAGTGTCAGCAAGATCGTGACCGGGTGAATGAACGATTCGAACTGTGCCGCGAGAACGATGTACATGAACACGAATGAAAGAGCGAACGCGAGCAGGAAGTAGAATCCGGCCTTGCCCATTTCTTTTGACTGACCAATGTAACCCGTGCGGTAGCCGGTCGGAAGCTGAAGCTCACCCACGATCTTATTGATCTCTGACGTGATACTGGCCGCTGAACCGCCCGGCCTTGTGTTTGCCAGGAGGGTGACCTGCCGCTGTCTGTTAGTTCGTTCGATCGAGCTTGGTCCGGTGCCTTCAGAGACCTTTACCAAGCGGTCGAGCGAGACCCAACCGAGTTTTGTCGAAGGCACGATCATACGGCCCAAACCTTCGACATCGGTCCTATAGTTATTGATCGCACGAACGTGTACTTCGTATTGTTCGGAGCCTTCGTTAAAGGTCGTCGCTTCCTGGCCGGCGACCAGCGTGTTCAACGCCTGAGAAACGTCGCCTACTCGTACGCCCAAGTCCGCGGCCGTTGCTCGATCGACCTCAAGGCGAACCTCGGGTTTGCCGGAGATCAAGGTCGAATCTACGTCCACTGCATCAGGGATCGACTTCATCCTTTCGAGGATCTTGCCCGAATACTCTTCGAGTTTCTTGAGATCGGGACCTGCGATCAAAAACTGGACGTTCGCATTGCGGAAGCCGCCACCGGAAAATGCCTGAACGATCTGAACACCGGTTCGTAGATCAGGATAGTCCTTCAGCAGATCGCGAGTAGCTGACATCAGCTGTTCCTGTGATCGGTCTCGTTCTGATATGGCGGCTAGCTTAACATATATGGTGCCGCTGTTTACCACCTGTGCCTGCCCGCCGCCGATGGTTACAAGCGTGTCGGTGACGCCCGGCATTTTGCGGATCTGAGATGCTATACGCTCCATTGCCTGAGCCGAAGCGCCGAGACTATAGCCCTCGGGGGCTCGCACCGACACCTCGAACTGCGACTGGTCGTCAACAGGCAAAAAATTCTTTCCGACGAACATGAATAACGGAATGATCGATAGGAAAACGAGGATGCAGACCGTTACGATCACCCATCGATGCGACATCGAAAAACGCAGCATCGCAGTGTAGATCCCATCCAAGTGTCGAAACCAGCCTGCCTGTTTGGAATCGTCAGAGTGTTTGTGATCCGGCAGGATAGCGGCCTCTGTCTCCTCTCCTTTGATCTCGTGAACTTGGTCATCGATATTCGAGTGCTTTCGCTTGATGAGCCGTGCCGCGAGCATCGGCGTCAAAGTAAACGAAACGATCAGTGAAACGCCTACGGCAAAAGCCGCAGTCAAACCGAAGCTCGACATGAAGCGCCCGATGATGCCCTGCATGAATCCGATGGGGAGAAATACCGCCATCAACGAAAGTGTCGTGGCGAGGACCGCCAGCCCGATCTCTCGGGTTCCCTCGATTGCAGCCTGAAATGGCTCCATCCCCTTTTCCTCGACAAATCTGAATATGTTTTCGAGGACCACGATCGCGTCATCGATCACGATGCCGACCATTAGCGTCAACGAAAGCATCGTGATCGAGTTAAGCGTGTAGCCCATGGCGTACATAAGCCCGAACGTCGAGATGATCGAAGTTGGTATCGCGAGGGCCGCAATGAACGTCGAGCGGAAACTCCAAAGGAATAGGAAAACGACGATCGCCGCCAAAATAGCACCGACAATAAGGTGTTCCTCGATCGCTGCGAGCGAGTTTTCGATAAAGATCGAGTTGTCGCCGATGATCCGCATCGAATAATTCGGCGGCAAGGTCGCTTCGATCTCCTTAAGACGCTCCTTGATCTCGTGAGCGACGGCTACCGTATTTTGGCCGGACTGTTTGGATACGATCAGGGTCACTGCTGGTTGACCGTTCAGGCGTGCCTCGGAGCGTATCTCTTCTGCACCATCTTCGGTATAACCGATATCCTTGACCTTTACCTGGTAGTCGCCGCGCATCGCGACGACAACATTGTCGAACTCCTCAGGTTTCTGGATCTTGCCCATCGTCCTGACGCTTGTTTCCTTTTGTCCTTCGTCGAGACGTCCGCTCGGAAACTCTATGTTTTGTATCCTGAGTGCGTTTGATACTTCGGCAGGTGTAACGTTGTAAGACCGCATTTTATCCGGATCGACCCAGACGTTGATCTGACGTTCCTGACCGCCGATCATCGTGATCTGGCCAACGCCATTCACGGATTCGATCCGTTCTTTGATCTTGTTCTTTGCCGTTTCCGTTACTTCTCTGAGCGAGGTCGGCGCGGACACAGTAATACGCAGCACGGGTGCAGCATCAGTATCGAGTTTCTGTACCGTAGGCTGCTCGGCAGTGTCTGGAAGGTTTGGTATGACGGTCTGCACACGGTTCTCTACTTCCTGGGCCGCGACGTTTACGTCTTTCTCAAGAATGAACTGGACGAAGACCTGCGAAACGCCTTCAACGGAACTTGAACGAAGTTCGTCGATACCGCTGATGGTATTGACGGCTTCCTCGACCTTTTCGGTGATCTCCGTTTCGACCTCGGCTGGCGAGGCTCCGGGGTTAATGACCGTAATTGTAATGGTCGGAAAGTCGATCTTTGGAAACAGGTCGAGTCCGAGGCGGAAAAACGAGAAGATTCCCACCACCACGAGTGAAAGGACCAACATCGTGGCAAAAACCGGACGCTTTACACAAACTTCTGCTAACCACTGCATAGATCAAAACCTCTGAGTCAATTACCCTCTGCTCTCTTCTTCAACGCCGCGTTCATATCGTTGAATCCGCGCGTCGTGTTCTTTTCCAGCATCGGCCATAGGATCGGTACCAATATCCCCGAAAACTCTTCACGATGAACGAACTTTGTTCTTCCGCCGCCCTCGTCTTCGAGTATGAATTCGTGTTGGCCGTCAAATAGTCCGGCGAATAAAAGTTTTCCTTTCCAGGCAAACTTTTTTGCTTCAACCGCCGCAATTACCATCGGGGTCATGGTCATTCCCATGCCGCCTTCCGGTTCGATCCGCACCTTCAGGCCGGCCCCTACCTTCGCCTCGCCAGTGATGGACCTGACAAACGGGTTCCACTCAGGAAAGCGTCCCAAGTCCATCAGAATCTTCCAGATATGCTCTGCGGTTG
>CAYTDJ010000190.1:0-5782 GCA_964436265.1 uncultured Chloracidobacterium sp.
ATAGCGATAGTGTCTTCGATAACCTCAGAGGAATGCATAACGCCTGCGGGAATGCATAGTATCTGGTCATCTTCCAAAAGCACGTCAACATCAGGAAGATGGAATAGCCATGCCCCCTTTAGCACAAAGATCATCTCCTCGGTGTTATGGGAATGGGGCTGTGTAACCTCGCCCTTCATGACCTCAAGTTTTGCCACACTCACCGAATCTCCGTAAACCGCCTTACGAGAATAACGAGGGTTGACGGCGTCGCCGTCCAGTTTGTTCAGATCGTAGAATCGCATATCAACACCTAGTTTTTAGCTGTGTTTACAAGCCTGTCCTGTGCAAGCCAGGGCATCATCGCCCGTAACCTTGCGCCTACCTCTTCGATCGGGTGAGCCTTTCCTTCGTTCTCTAACCTAGCAAAATTCACTTTGCCCGAATCGCATTCGCTCATCCATTCGTCGGCAAACTCGCCAGACTGGATCTCGCCGAGGATCTTCTTCATCTCAGCTTTTGTCGCATCAGTTACGACACGGCTTCCGCGTGTAAGGTCGCCGTACTCTGCGGTGTTCGAGATCGAATATCGCATGTTTTCGATACCGCCTTCGTACAAAAGGTCAACGATGAGCTTCATTTCGTGCAGGCATTCGAAATACGCCATTTCTGGTGAATAGCCAGCCTCGGTCAGTGTTTCGTAACCGGCTTGAATGAGCGAAGTCAACCCGCCGCAAAGCACCGCCTGCTCTCCAAAGAGGTCAGTCTCTGTCTCTTCCTTGAATGTCGTCTCGATGATGCCGGCGCGGCCGCCTCCGATCGCAGAGGCATAAGCTAGAGCGACCTTTGCCGTATCGCCGCTAACATCCTGATGCACCGCCATCAAACAAGGAACGCCGCGTCCGCAAGCATATTCGCTGCGAACCAAATGCCCCGGCCCTTTCGGAGCCACCATGAACACGTTCACATCCGCTGGCGGTTCGATCTTTTTGAAATGAACACCAAACCCATGTGCAAAAGCCAAGTACTTGCCTGCGGCAAGCTCGGGTTCGATCTCATTGCGATAGATCGTCGGTGCCTTTTCGTCTGGCACGACCATCATGATCACATCGGCTTTTTCTGCCGCTTCGCGAGTAAATGTCACCTCAAGTCCCGCATCCTCAGCCTTTTTCCAAGATGTGCTGTCCAGCGGCAAACCTACGATAACTTCATATCCTGCGTCTTTGAGGTTGTTCGCGTGCGCGTGCCCTTGTGAACCGTATCCGATTACGGCTATCCGTTTGTCTTTCAGCAGATTCGCATCCGCATCCTTTTCGTAAAAAACTTTCATTTCCTATTTCCTCGAATCTTTGAATCCAACCTTTTCAGACATTAGGCCGCTTGCTGCAGCCCATTCACAGGATCCTCAAGCGGCGAGAGCCGATTGATCGCGACACATCCGCTTCTGGTCACCTCATTTACCACCAGCGGCTTTAGCATTTCGATGAATGTATCTACCTTTTCCTGCGTCCCCGACATTTCCAAGATCATCTTTTCGTGTGAGATGTCGACGACCTTCGCGCGAAAGATGTTAACCAGACTCATTACCTCCTGACGCTCGTCGCCCGCCTTTACAGACACATCAATGAGAGCCATTTCCCGCTCAATATGGGGAAGCGTCGTAACTGCTTTGACTTCCTTGACGCGTGCGAGTCGGGCACACTGCTTTACGATCTGTTCGATCGTTGCCTCATCGCCGCTGGTAACGATGGTTGCCTTCGACCATTTCCCGTCAAGCGTTTTCCCGACAGAGATCGTTTCGATGTTGTAACCGCGTGCAGAAAACAATCCGACTATTCGCGAAAGTTCCCCCGCCTCGTTAGCAACTGTTATGGAGATCGTATGACGCATACTACTTCAGGATCATGTTTCTCGATTCTCCGCCGGCAGGAACGATCGGAAATACGTTTTCTTCCTTGGAAACAACGATGTCCATGATCGCGACGCCGTCAAACTCAAGCCCTTCACGCAATACGTCTTTCAGTTCAGATGGGTGTGATGCCCTTAGACCTTTGGCACCGTAGGCTTCAGCCAATTTCACAAAATCCGGCGATACCGAAAGATCGACTTCGGAATATGCTCGTTCATAGAACATCTCCTGCCATTGCCGGACCATTCCAAGATATCCGTTGTTCATGATCAAGACCTTGAGCGGGACTTTATACTGTATGGCTGTAATGATCTCCTGATTGGTCATTTGAAAACCACCATCCCCGACCACTGCCACAACGGTTTCGTCCGGCAGGGCGATCTGCGCTCCTATCGCAGCCGGAAGCCCGAAGCCCATCGTCCCCAGCCCGCCGCTAGTCAGCCATTGCCGGCTTCGCTTGAAGGGATAGAATTGAGCCGCCCACATCTGATGCTGTCCGACGTCTGTAACGATGACCGCATTGCCATCGGTCACTTCGTACAACGTTTCGATAACCTGCTGCGGTTTGATCTCCGTGTCAGAATACTCGCAGGCAAGCGGCACCTCAGTCTGCCATCGACGAATCTTTGACCACCACGCATCAAGTTTTTCGGCATCGATCGTCGTTTGTGACAACTTCGCGTCCATCGCCGCCAGCGCCTGTTTTGCGTCAGCAACGACCGGGATCTGCGGCTTGCGCAGTTTGCCGATGTTAGAAGCGTCAACATCGATATGGATCACCTCGGCTCCAGGCGCGAACGTGTTGAGCTTTCCCGTTACACGATCATCAAATCTGACGCCTATGGCGATCAGAAGGTCGCTTTCAGCCACCGCAAGATTAGCCGCATAGGTGCCGTGCATTCCAAGCATGCCGAGACACTGCGGATGAGCCGAAGGAAAGCCGCCGAGACCCATAAGCGTGGGCGTGACCGGAGCGTTTAACTTCTCGACAACCGCGAGTAGTTCGTTAGCGGCGTTCGCCGACACGACGCCGCCGCCAACGTAAAACACCGGCTGCCTTGCCGAAAGGATCTTTGAAACCACCCGCACGATCGTCTCATTCTCCGGCTCGGTCCTCGGGACTTGTGCCCCAAAGAAAATTTCGCGTTCGGTTCGATACTCGGTGATCTGGGCAGTAACGTCTTTTGGAACGTCTATCACGACCGGTCCAGGTTTACCTTCCTGAGCGAGATAGAAAGCCTCATTTACTATCGATTCCAGTTCATCGACATTTCTGACAAGGTAACTATGCTTTACGATCGGAATAGTTATGCCAAACGTATCTACTTCCTGAAACGCGTCCGTCCCGATCATCGCAGTTGGAACCTGGCCGGTTATCACCACGAGCGGGATAGAGTCCATGTAAGCCGTTGCGATTCCGGTCACTGCATTTGTAGCACCCGGGCCAGAGGTTACTAACGCCACGCCGGCCTTTCCCGTTGCTCGAGCATATCCTTCCGCTGCGTGCACAGCACCCTGTTCATGACGAACAAGATAATGCGTTATCTCGTCACGGTATCGCCAAAGCTCGTCATAGATATGGAGCACCGCTCCGCCCGGCAGCCCGAAGATCGTATCGACCCCATTTGCGATCAATCCGCGGATCAATATCTCGGCACCACGAATCTTTTCGGATTCTGATCTGGCCTGAAGCACAGGCACTGTGCCGATCCCTATTTGTGCTGCAGCATCCATTGGCTATTTTGAATTGAAAATAAAAAGCCATTACCCTTTTTTCGGATAATGACCTTTGACCTGCAAAACGTGTCAGAGGGCATTATCCTTGAGGAATAATGACGCTATTAATAATGCCAATAATCAAAAACACACTTGCCGGACGGCCGAATAATACCTTATTACACTCACCCGCTCCATTCAGAAGTATTAGCATACGTTTTGTTCCTGCCAAGAATATGACATTTATTTATACCTGTCAACTACTATTTGAAGACGAAAAAGCCGCCATCCGAATCAGAATGACGGCTAATAAAGATGTCTTGTGAAGACCTTACCTCAATAGGTATATGCGTTCGCCTGAATCATGACCTCTGCAATACGCTGTCGTGCTGCGATAGTGTTGACGGGCGAATTGTTTTTTGTAAATCGTTTTAGTGCAACAAGTAACGTTCGTCCTTCGTCGCCCTCGGCAATTGCGGCAATGGTGTTCTTTGCCTTAGCTTCGACACGCTGGATCGCATCGTTACAAAAGACCGATGCCATATCGATGTATCGTGCCGCCGCCTCTTCGCCATTCTTTTCCGCAAGCTTTTTCGCCCGAAGGATCGCAGTCTCCATCTGATAGGCGTCCATGATGATATCTGCACAATTGATCAGCACTTCCTGCTGTTCGCTTAGTCCCATCATGTATTTCTGTGCCGCTGTTCCGAGAACCATCAATGCGACCTTCTTTGCGTTCTGCGCAAGTTTCGTCTCCGCGGCGAGGACGCCCGTATCCTCTTCGAATGACATCTGCGGATTGAGTATCTCGTCCTGAAGCGCCTTTGCGGCTTGCAACAAGCCGATCTTTCCCTTCATCGCACGTTTCATCAACTGGCCGGGGATGAGCATCCGGTTGATCTCATTCGTGCCTTCGAAGATCCGATTGATGCGCGAATCGCGGTAGGCCTTCTCGGCCGGGTAATCGGCCGAATAGCCGTATCCGCCATAGATCTGGACCATTTCATCTACGACGTAGTCAAGAGCCTCTGAACACGCGACCTTATTGATCGAAGACTCGACCGCATACTCCTCTATCGACTGGAGTTTTTTCTCACTATCCGCACCGTCACCGATCAATGCGTCTATCATTCCAACTGTCCGGTACGTAATTGATTCCGATACCCAAGTGCGGATCGCCATCTCAGCAAGTTTATGCTTGATCGCTCCGAACGAAGAGATCGGTTTGTTGAACTGATGCCGTTCGTTTGCATAGCGGACAGCTTCGTGAATCGCAAGCTTTGCGCCGCCGGTGACCGAGGCTCCGAGTTTGAAGCGGCCGACGTTGAGAACATTAAAAGCGATCTTTGCACCGTCTCCGACATTACCAATGAGATTGCCCACCGGGATCTTTGCATCTGATAGTATGACGGCAGTCGTCGAAGACGATTTGATACCGAGCTTGTGCTCTTCGCCCCCGGGCCGGCAATTCTCGGAACGCGGAACAAGGAAACAAGAGAACTTGTCCTTTTCACCGTCGACCTTTGCAAAGACGAGATAAACGTCGGCAAAACCGCCGTTAGTGATCCACATCTTCTCGCCGTTCAGTATCCAGTGCTGGCCGTCCTCGGAAAGTTTGGCGACGCACTTAGCGCCGAGAGCGTCAGATCCGGAACTTGATTCGGTCAAGCAATAAGCGGAAACGGCCTCGCCGGAGATGATCTTCGGGATCCATTCATTTTTGAGTTCTTCGCTGCCCCAATAGAGTATCGGAAGCAGGCCGATCGAGGTCTGGGCCCCGTAGGTCGAACCAAAGCCGCTGCCGCGGCCGACCATTTCTGCAATGATCACACCCGACGTCTGATCAAGAGCAGTACCGCCGTATTCCTCAGGCACGTTTGCACCCAAAAGGCCGAGATCGCCGGCCTTCTTCAAAAGTTCACGGGCCAATTCCCACGCGTGTCCCTCGAGAGCAGGAAGATTAGGAACCACCTCATTATCGATGTATTCGCGGCATGTATCGCCGATCATGCGGTGCTCGTCCGTGAAATCTTCGGGCGTGAAAATATCTGTAGTCTCGGCGATCAAAAACTCTCCGCCCTTCATGTATTCCTTTGCCATTTTTGCGTCCATTTTAACTTAGGCTCCTGGGTGGTTATCGTCCCAATATTGTACTGAATGAATGTTCATTCAGTCAAG
>CAYTDJ010000191.1:0-5754 GCA_964436265.1 uncultured Chloracidobacterium sp.
GACAACCAGGAATTTCCTCGACTTCTTCAAATTAGACCTATCGCAAGGCACTCCGCAAAATTGAGCCGGTTATCACAGCCTCTGTGTTCTCGGTGCGCTCTGTGGCAAAATAAAAGTTTATGGCAAAAGATAATTCATTCGACATCGTATCCAAGACCGATTACGCCGAGGTTACGAACGCACTTAACCAAACTACAAAGGAGATATCGCAGCGTTTCGATTTTAAAGGCAGCAAGGCAACTGTCGAGCTTCAACAGAAAGACTTGATGTTATCGGCAGAGGACGATACAAAGCTTCGCAATATGAACGACATACTGCAAAGCAAGCTCGTAAAACGCGGAATTTCGCTAAAAGCCCTCGATTACCAAAAGGTCGAACCCGCCGCCGGCGGCACCGTCCGCCAGCTCGTAAAGGTCCAGCAGGGAATCCCGACCGACAAAGCGAAAGAGGTCGTTAAATTTATCAAGGACGGCAAATATAAGGTCCAGGCCTCGATCCAGGGCGAAACCGTTCGCGTCTCCGGCAAAGACCGCGACACTCTGCAGGAAGTCATCGCCGCCCTTAAAGGCAAAGACTTTGGCATCGATATGCAGTTTGATAACTACCGCTCTAATTAGATTGTATATGAAGATCCTGTTGTCTGCGTCATTTCTTTTCACCGGAATTGCGGGATTGATTTCATGTGCTGTACCAGTAAAAGTTGTTGTTACACCAGTAAAGGTCGAAGGCAGTGCAATGTCTCCAACTCTGAACGACGGAGATCGCTTGCTGATCGACGATCGATTTGACGTGATTGAACGCGGCGACATTATTCAGTTTAAGTTTCCGCAAGATACAACGAAGTTTTACCTGAAAAGAGTGGTGGGCCTTCCCGGTGAAACGGTCGAGATAATCGAAGGTGTTGTACACGTTAATGGCAACGCGATAGTTGAAAGTTACGTCGATCCGGAACGAAACAGATCAGGATACAATATGCCTTCGAAAAAGATTGAAAAAAACCATTACTTTGTTCTTGGGGACAATCGTGACAATTCGTCTGATTCGCGTTACTGGGGAAGTGTTGACCGATCGCTCATTGTTGGAAAATTCAAGTCAAAATATTCTTCCGCTGAAAGAAAATAGTTAATGCAGACATTCGCTTCCGCAAAAAAGGAGTTGCTACCCAATCAGACCGCTCGTAGAATCTTCGGCTTGATCAAGGACGAGATGTCATTGGTCGAGGCTGAGTTTGAGCGTCAGGCTCGGTCGAATATTCAGGTCATCGATTACTTGGGAGATTATTTGAGGTCGTCCGGCGGCAAGCGCGTTCGTCCGGCTTTATTGGTCCTTGCAAATTACGCCATCGGCGGCCGGGGCGATGCCGATAAAGTCATCCGGTTGGCGACCGTAATGGAAATGCTCCATACGGCAACGCTCGTCCATGACGACATTATTGACAACGCCGACCTCCGCCGCAGCCGTGCGACGATAAATGCTAGATTTGGCAATCACGCAGCCGTTTTGATGGGCGACTGGCTCTACATGTCGGCGTTCGAGACCTCGCTTAAGGAGCGATCGCTCGAAATTCTCGATATCCTTACAAGGCTCACCCGAAAGATGACCGAGGGGGAACTTATCCAATTGACCACGATAGGCAAGGTCGATCTTTCAGAAGAGGAATATTACGACATTCTTCGGCGAAAGACCGCGTACCTTTTCGCCGGCTGTTGCGAGATCGGAGCGATCCTCGGCGACGCTCCGCCGGAAAGGCAGCAGGCTATGAGGGAATATGGAATGAATTTGGGTATTGCCTTTCAGCTGGCTGATGACCTGCTCGATTTCACTTCTGATGATAAAGCTCTTGGAAAGGCGGCGGGAGCTGACATTCTCGAGGGGAAAATGACACTGCCGCTAATAAAATTGATCCAGATCGAACCTTCATTCAAGTCCCTCATTGAGGAAATTATGCTGAGCGGCGACTATTCTGATTCGATCAAAAACGAGATCGCCGACGGAATGCAAAGACACGCTACGCTCGCACAAGTACAAGAGATCGCAACGGGTTACGCCATAAAGGCAAGAAAAAATCTTGAAATTTTGCCACAAACCGAGTATCGTGAAGCATTGGACGAGATCCCAAACTTCGTCATCGCTCGAAATAATTAGATCAACATTTGTACAGTTATCCGATTTCTAATCTCTTGATCTCCGTAACCGCTTACTGCTCAGCATGTTAGACGCCGAACTTATAGCAACGCTTGAAAAGGGCCTTCAGGAAACGCGCAATGTTCAGATGCGTCTGATGACTCGCTTGCGTGAGGTTGAGCACGAAGCCCAGCGACTTCGGGGCGAAATTCAGGCTCTTGAGAACAGCGCGTCGCAGACCGAGACAATGATCGATAGTCTGCTGGTTACGATGCGGACCGTCAGCCGGCCGGCCGAAGACCTTTCCTTTGTGACTCGCGAATCCGAGATCGAACGAACGCCTTTGTTCCCTGGTCGGACCGAAACCAATAACACATCGTTTCGAGAACCTGCAAAACGTCTCGATTCGACCAACGTTTCGATCTTCAGTCAGAGACGTGGGGTGCCGAGTCGCGGGAATAATATCGAAGCCGTAAGCCATCGGTTTGCCGACCGAACCATCACTCAGGCCTGCACGCTGCTGCTTCGCGAAGCGGGCCAGCCGATGCATGTTAACGAACTCTATAACCTGCTCGTCGCAGGTGGAATGGAATTCAAAGGGAATAATCCGACCATTTCGGTCGCGGTTTCGCTAAACAGGAATCGTCGCTTTAAGAAAGTAGGGCCGGGAACTTTCGATCTGATGATCCGTGATGCATCTTCCAGGGCAGCCTCTTAGTGGGGCGGCCATTACTTTAAGATCGAAAGATCGATCGATGTAGTATCATTATCGGAATCCGTTGGTTGTCCTTACTTGGACGGCAAACGAATTCCGAATTTCATTTCACTCAACTTTTATTCAGCAGGTTTTTGATGATAAACAAAAGTTTACTCGCCGTTACCCTATTGCTCTCGATCTTGTTTCTTGTGTCAGCTGACACGATCGCACAAAAGGTACGCCTCAGGTCCCAGATCTCGCCAAATTGCGGCAGTAGTTCAAATCTGAAATTTGCCGATATATATGCCGAGGGAAACACTGCGGTAATGGGCAGCTACAACTGTCGCGGTGCGTTCATCTTTAACATAGCGAATCCCGATGCACCAACTCTCGCGAATTGGTACAACCCGATCCGTACGGGGACCGCGAGCACGACCGAACAATTCCTCGAAGCGATCGTTGTAAACAATCGAGGCTATTTCGGCAGCGGAAACGGCGGCGGCGTTTACATTGTCGATCTCAGTAACCCGGCCAGCCCGCAGCTTCTTGGAGTGGTCAATTCGTCAAACGGCAATGCATTCAATTCCATTCACGAGATGGTCGTATTTGAACAGAATGGAGCTACTTACCTCATCGAGAATTTTAACGGATTTTCCAACAAACTCCTGAAGGTGATCAACGTCACGAATCCGGCGACACCTGTTTTTATCCGTGACATCAATCCCACTGAAACAAGCTGGGTCCACGCGATGCACATCAGAGGAAACCGTATGTTCACCTCCGGTTGGGGGACCTCGACCACCCGAGGCAGGACCGAGATCTATGATATTTCAAACATTGGGACCCAGACACCTGCTCTGCTTGGATTTGTCGAAGATCCGAATGCGTCCGTCACAAACGGAAACAGCATGCACAGCAGCTGGACCAGCGAAGACGGAAACTACCTATACAGCGCACGTGAAGTCGGTGGTTCTGCGGCTAATGGGCCAAGTCCCGGCGACGTACGTGTTTACAATGTTTCAAATCCCGCGACACCGCTGTTGGTCAATAAGGTCACGATGAACGACCTTGGCCTGAACGCCGTTACTCCGCACAATCCGGTCGTTAAGGGTAACAAACTTTATGTTTCGTGGTATCAGGCCGGACTTCAGGTTTTCGATATTTCCGATCCGGCGACGCTGACGCGTATCGGGCAATATGACACCTACCAGCCGGCCTTTTTTGAACCGGCAGAAACCAAAACAGGCACTCTGGCGGGCGAACCTTGGGATATCGTGTGCGGAAGCGTTAATCTCCAAAACTCCGTTCCGACGGGTTATGACGGTGCGTGGGCCGTGTTTCCTTTCCTTGGCGACGACCGTATCTTGATCGGGGACCTGGCCTCGGGGCTCTACATCGTGGATGTACGGCAGTCAACGTCGCCGGGCAAGAATGTTGTTTCAGACTTTGACGGAGACAGAAGGACAGACACGGCTGTATTTACGCCATCCTCCGGAAGCTGGCTGATCGAGCAAAGTTCGGATAATGCGTTGACCGGTACTCAATGGGGCATCGCCGAAGACCGTGTTGTGCCTGGTGACTATGACGGCGACGGTAGATCTGATGTTGCTATCTGGCGGCCATCGTCCGGCGTTTGGTGGATAAACGGGAGTTCGACCGGGCTCCGCGTTGTTCAATTCGGACTGAACGGCGACGAGCCGGTAGCCGCCGATTACGATGCCGACGGCAGAACGGATATTGCGGTCTGGAGGCCATCGACCGGCGTTTGGTATGTGTGGCAGAGTTCGCTTGGGCTGCGGATACTTCAATGGGGCATCAACGGAGATAAGCCTATTTCGGGTGATTTCGAAGGCGACGGCAAGGCTGATATCGGTGTTTGGCGGCCTTCGAGTGGCGTCTGGTACGTTTTGCCCAGTTCATCCAGTATTCCGATGATCCTTCAGTGGGGAACGAACGGTGATAAACCGGTTTTTGGTGATTTCACAGGCGACGGCAAAGCGGACTACGCAATTTTCCGCCCGACGGACGGCCACTGGTACATCCTGGGTTCGACCGGTTCGCTACATGCGATCCAGCAGTTTGGTCTCGCCGAAGACGTTCCTGTTCCCGGAGACTACGATGGCGATGGTAAAGCAGACGTTTCGGTATTTCGACCAAGCACCAATGTTTGGTATCGGATAAACAGTTCAGACGGGTCTGTATGGATAAGGCAGTTTGGAATCACCGGTGACCGGCCAACGCCTTCATCAGTTAATCCGCAATAGCTTCCGCGTTTGTCATTCGGGTTTTGCTATCTGTGGTCGCTGACTTGACTTGAGTCCTTTTGTTTCTATGATTGCTGTATGAAACTGAGGCTAACTATTACCAGCGGAACGCTTTCAGGGCAGAGTTTCGACCTTGAATCAGGTTTTCTTTCCATCGGCCGCAGCGAAAACTGCACGGTACGATTTGATCCAAACTCGGAGAGGATAGCTTCAAAACAGCACGCATTCATCGAGGCAAAGGCTGACGGCTTCTACATTCGCGATAATAGCAGTACCAATGGAACGCTGGTCAATGGATCCCGGGTTGAAGAGGTAAAACTGAATTCAGGCGATAATATTCAGTTTGGACGCAATGGCACCACAGCTTCTGTTCAGATCGATGTCCCGGTTACGGCTCCTGGAATTGCTCAGCAGGAATTCCGTCAGTTTCAGATCGATCAGTATCAGCAGGCCGTCCATCAAGTAGAAGAAAATCAGTCGGTCCCAACGAAAAGCATCGCGCAATCGTTTTCGAGCCTCGGCCTCGGGAATCTCGCACAGCCACAGAATCCGCCGCCAAAACGAACCGGCCTCTTCATCGGCATCGGCATCGGTACGTTCTTTTTTGTGTTGCTTGGTCTCCTCGTTGCCGCATTATTTGTGCTGCTGCTCCAACCTGTGCCGGCAATA
>CAYTDJ010000192.1:0-5753 GCA_964436265.1 uncultured Chloracidobacterium sp.
GGATCCGAAGGTCGGGTTACGAGCTTGAATCCGTATTGCCGAAAGGTGAAAGGCTTTTTCTTAAGACCACAGCAAATATCTCGACAGGCGGGACCGCGATCGACGTGACCGATGAGGTTCATCCAAAGAACATCTTCCTGTTTGAACGCATCGCAAAGATCATCGGCCTCGATGTTGCGGGTATCGACGTCATCGCGCCGAACGTAAGCGAGCCGCTAAGCGAAAACGGCGGCGGCATCATCGAGGTCAACGCCGCACCGGGATTCCGTATGCATCTCGCGCCGAGCGAAGGCATAGGCCGAAACGTGGCCGAACACGTGATCGATATGCTTTTCCCGCCCGGAACGCCGACGCGTATTCCGATCTTTGCGATCACGGGAACAAACGGAAAGACGACCACCACAAGGCTAATAGCTCACGTTCTGCGAAACTCGGGCCGCGCTGTCGGGTTTACGACAACCGATGGAACTTATATTGGCAACGAGCAGATCACTCAAGGCGACAATACCGGGCCAGTATCTGCCCAACTGGTACTGAAAGATCCGACCGTCGATGTTGCGGTCCTTGAGACGGCCCGCGGCGGAATAATACGTTCCGGACTCGGATTTGATCATTGCGATGTAGGGGTCGTTTTGAACGTCGCGGCAGATCATCTCGGCTTGAAGGATGTGAACACGCTCGAAGATCTTGCTCGTGTCAAATCGGTCGTTCCCAGGGCGGTGGGCAAACGTGGTTATGCCGTGCTAAACGCCGAGGACGAACTTGTTTACAAAATGAAAGAGCTGGTGGACGGAAAGGTCGTCTGTTTTTCAATGGACGAGAACCACCCGAACATCCGCCGGCGTGCCGAACGCGGCCGTGTTTCATGCGTTTATGAGAACGGTTACGTGACCATCTTGAAAGGGAAGTGGAAGGTCCGCGTCGAAAAGGTAGTCAACATTCCGTTGACATACGGCGGACGTGCTGAGTTCATGATCCAAAACGTCCTTGCGGCAACTCTTGCGTGTTTTGTCCACGGAGTTTCGATCGAGGACATCCGAGTCGGGCTGACGACTTTCAACGCAGGTACTGCTCAGACGCCCGGCCGATTGAACTTTATGGAGGTAGGCCATACGACCGTGCTAATGGATTATGCCCATAATCCGGCCGGCTTCAGCGGCCTCGCGAAGTTCGTATCTAAACTTCCGAACAAATACCGGACGGTCGTTGTGACCGTCCCTGGAGATCGCCGCGACGAAGACATTCGCGAAATGGGCGAGATCGCGGGGAACTCCTTTGACCGGATCGTGATCCGGCAGGGACATTACCTTCGCGGCCGCGACCCGAAGGAAATTACGAATCTGATAAACGAAGGTATCGCGCGTACTGGAAAAGAACCGCAGGTTCGCAACATTCCGGACAGCCGAGATGCGATCCAGCACGCTATAAAGTATGGCCGCAAAGGTGAGCTGGTGGTCACCCTCGCCGATCTGGTTCCTGATGATATTGCCTACGTTCAGGAGATCAGGGACAAATTGTTGGAAGAACAACAGGCCGAATCGGCCGCCGTATAGTCATTTATTTATAGATATCGACTTTGAACTCGCCGGTGGGACCAACTGATCCGCGATACATGCCTTCTGAATTGAACGGCAGGACGAGGTTACCTTGAGTGTCGACCGCGACGAGGCCGCCTTCGCCGCCGATCGACGTAAGGCGTTCGATCGTTTCGCGTGCTGATCCTTCCAGGCTCGATCCCTTGTATTTCATCCGTGCCGCGATGTCATAAGCCGTGACGCCGAGCATGAAATATTCGCCGTGGCCGGTGCACGAGACGGCGCACACGTCGTCAGCGTATGTTCCGGCACCGATTATGGCCGTATCGCCAACGCGGCCGAATCGTTTGTTGGTCATTCCGCCGGTTGACGTCGCTGACGCAAGATGTCCGTTGACGTCGCAAGCAACAGCTCCGACAGTTCCCACAGGTTTTGGAGCGGCGTGGTCAAGCTGCACGCGACCGGCCGCGATAGCGTCTTCAAGCTGTTTCCATCGAAAATCAGTATAGAAATAGGTATTGTCTTCTAGTTCGACACCGACCTCTTCGGCAAACATGTCTGCTCCGTCGCCGGCAAGCAAAACGTGTTCGCTTCTTTCCATGACCAATCGAGCAAGCTTGACCGGGTTCTTTACGTTTCTGACGAACGCTACAGCTCCGGCTTTTAGATGCGACCCATCCATGATCGCAGCATCCATTTCGATCTTTCCCTCATGGGTAAAGACCGAACCTCGGCCGGCATTGAACAAAGGACAATCTTCGAGCGAAACAACAGCCGCTTCGACTGCGTCGAGCGAAGAGCCTCCGTTTTCTAAGATTCCCCAACCGGCGCGTAGTGCGTTTTCGAGCCCGCTCCTGTATTCCATTTCGAGTTCAGGAGTCATCGCCGACCTAAGGATGGTGCCGGCTCCGCCGTGAATAGCAAGTGCAGTTTTTGCCATATCGGAATTTTACTCTCAGATCGCCGAACATCGAAATCGATCAAAATGAACGAAGAGTCTAAAACCGTTGATGTCAGTTGAGGAAGTCCGTATCATGAACTGGGAACAATGTTTCTCACCAAACAATGTTCCGTCCGAATCTGGAACAGTCGTTCAATTACTAATTTCCTTTTAATGGATGTGGATCTATTTGGTCCGCAGCCGGCATTGAAATTCGGATCTAATGATCCGGTCGAACCTTAACCGAAAAGGCAACTGCCGCTTTTAACCAGCGGCGGACGCAAAGCCAGGAAACGCAACCAATGCGAAACGTCCGGCTGCCGAAGTGAGGTCATTTTGAGATCGTCCCTATTAATTTCATTTTACATTTTGGTATTGATCTGCGGAGTTGCACTGGGACAGCGTAGCTCCGTAGGAACGCGCCCGGTTCCGGTTCTTGTTGATGTGATCAGCACTCCGTCGAAGAATCGCGAGGCGGGCAGTCAACCCACAGTTCAACCGCCAACCTCGACGGTCAGCAGTGCAAATGAGACGGAAGCGAGAACGTTCGAACTGATGAACGCACAGCGGCTGGCGATGGGCCTTAAGTCGCTTCGATGGGACGAGACGCTTGCCGCCGTTGCGAGAATGCACTCGCAAAACATGGCATCGTCAAAATTCTTCAGCCACAAAGGCCTCGCAGGTGAATTTGTAGATGACCGTGCGGCCAAGTTTGGAATATTTAATTGGCTCGCGATCGGTGAGAACATCGCATTCATGAAAGGCTACTCCGATCCGGCAACGATGGCGGTCGACAAATGGATGCAGTCCGAGTCGCATAAGAAGAACATTTTGAATGATCAGTGGCGTGAATCGGCGATCGGCGTCGCGGTCGCGGACGACGGAGCTATCTATTTCACGCAGGTTTTCATAACCCGTTAATTTAGCGAACGCAGCTAAAACTGGATGCGTGTCGGTGCAGGAACACCGGCACGCTTTTTTTGTTCAGGTCGGTCGGATAAACTAACGCGGTGCCGATAACGATGCCGTCTTTTGCAAAAGTAAATCTTCATCTTCGCGTACTCGGAAAACGCGAGGACGGGTATCACGATATCTTTACGGTTTTTCAGACGGTCTCGCTTCACGACACGATCACGTTTGAAGAATCGGCCAGCGAAATTGTCTTGGAATGTGACGAGCCGAACGTTCCGACTGACATAAGAAATCTCGTTGTGAAGGCGGCAAACAGGATTCGAGACCAATTCCGGGTCTCAAAAGGCGCAATTATTACGATCGAAAAACGGATCCCGATGGGCGGCGGACTGGGCGGCGGTTCGTCAAATGCGGCGGTCGCCCTGATAGGCCTGACACGGCTATGGAGATTGAATGCGAGAGTGCAGGATCTTGAGCCTATTGCTGCTGATCTCGGGGCGGACGTGCCATTTTTTCTGTACGGGGGAACGATGATCGGGGAGGGCCTTGGAACTTCGCTGAATGAGGTAGCTGAGTTCGGGGCTGAAAACATGATCATCGTGACTCCAGATGTCCACGTTTCCACTGCTGCTGCGTATGAAGCACTGCGGGCTGAAAGCTTGACAAATGCAGAGGCGAATCGTATTCTTCGAGTTTGCCGTTCTGAGGCGGAGTCTCCGGATTTTCTTCATTCGGCATTAAGAAACGACTTTGAAACCACAGTGTTTGCCGCATTCCCGGAGATCGGGCGTGCCAAACAAAAGCTTATCGATCTTGGTGCAAGACAGGTATTGATGAGCGGCAGCGGGTCGAGCGTTTTCGCAATTTTTGACAAAGAAGAGACACGGCAAACAGCATTGAAAGCCCTTGACAATGAGGTCAACTGGCGAAAGTTTGCCGTAGCGGCTGTTTCGCGAGACAAATATCGCGAAGCGCTTGAATTAGCGTTTTAGCCGTTTCCGATCAGTTTCTGAAATTAGCTTTGGGGCGTAGCCAAGTGGTAAGGCACCGGTCTTTGGATCCGGCACTCGTAGGTTCGAATCCTCCCGCCCCAGCCAATTTTGAATAATCGGAGCGGCTGCCCAAGACGGGTGGCCGTTTTTATTTTTGATGAGCGTGACTGGCAACATAAAGATATTTTCCGGCAATGCGCATCCGGAACTGGCGCGAGAGATCTGCGGCCATTTAAACCTCGATCTTGGGTCGGCGGTGACGGATCGATTCTCTGACGGAGAGTTCAACTTTTCGATCGGCGAGAATGTTCGCGGTTCGGATGTGTTCATCGTCCAGCCGACTTGCCCTCCGTCGGACCAGAATCTGATGGAACTGCTCATCATGATCGATGCGTTTATTCGTGCGTCGGCGTCGCGGGTCACGGCGGTAATGCCCTATTTCGGCTACGCGCGTTCGGACAAAAAAGACCGTCCGCGAGTTCCGATATCGGCAAAGCTTGTTTCAAACTTGATCGTCAAGGCTGGAGCTCATCGTGTTTTGACCATCGATCTGCACGCGTCGCAGATACAGGGATTCTTTGACATTCCGGTAGATCACCTCTATGCCAGGCCGATAATCGTCGATTACTTCAATACGAACAAGATCGACAATCTGGTCGTGGTCGCCCCCGATACGGGAGGTGCCGAACGAGCGCGGGCATATGCAAAACGCCTCGACGCGGGACTTGCGTTGTGCGATAAGCGACGGGAAAGGGCAAACGAAGCAGATGTAATGAACATCGTCGGCGACGTAGAAGGCAAGAACTGCCTCATCGTTGACGATATGTGTGACACAGGCGGCACTATCTGTAAGGTGGCAAAGGCACTCCACGACGCTGGGGCGAACGACATCTTTGCATGTTTCTCGCACGCCGTACTTTCCGGCGGGGCAGTGGACAACATAGACGCCTCGTACTTGAAAAAGATAATTGTTACCAACTCCATCCCGTTAAATGAACGGGCCCGGCAGCTTGAGGCCAACGGGAAGATCGAGGTGTTGAGTGTCGGGAAATTGCTCGCATCAGCGATCAATTCGATCCATGACGAGACAAGCGTTTCGTCGTTGTTTTTGTAGAGGTTATTAAGTTATGGCTGATAAAATTGTAGTAAAAGCTGAAAGGAAAGAGGCGGGCAACAAGAATATTAACCGACGTTATCGCGCGGCGGGGAAAGTTCCTGTCGTCGTTTACGGCGGCGGTTCGGAAAGCGTTGCTGCGGTGGCCGAATTGAAGGACCTTGCCGCGATCCTTCGTTCGGATTCTGGCGTAAACACCGTTTTCTCGCTGGATATTCCGGGGGAAGGCGTGAATGACGTGATCTTTCAGGATCGTCAGG
>CAYTDJ010000193.1:0-5724 GCA_964436265.1 uncultured Chloracidobacterium sp.
GTTCGAATTTCAGCGATAACTGTTTGTCTTTTCCCTCGCCATAAACGCTCTCGACCGTGTACGGCGTGTCGAGGTCGAGCAGAATGACGTCGGTCGGGTTTACGATTCTTGCCGTCATCACGGTCGTACCCTTGATCGTTTTTGTTTTCGGATCGGCCGCGATGCTGATGTCATATGCCTGAACATCGAAAGCCGCCTGTTCAGGCTTTAGCGGCCCGCCGGTCTCTGTCGGCCGGGCGGGATGATCACGCTGGGCAAAAAGAGCGGAAGCGAATACTAAAACAGCGAGAAGCAGTGACAGTTTTTTCATATAATTCTTGACGAAGTCTCTCTGAAATATCTCACGGTGATCTAAACAACTTTACACCGAATCAGGTTTCGCGGAAAATCAGGATGATGGTAATGAGAGCAGCTTGCATTTTGGGATCTCTGGTGTGTTTCGCTGTCAGTGTTGCTGCGCAGCAACCGACACCGACGCCCGATGTAAAGGAAACACCAAAAGCGAATGCCCGGCCGACACCGAATCCAAACGCGATCCCGGAGCCATTCGAAAAAGCTGACGTAAAAACCTTGGCAGCCCAATGCGTCACGCTCGACACCGAAGCAGGTGTGATCGAAATGGAGATGTATCCGGAACATGCCCCGGAATCCGTTCGAAATTTTCTGAACGTTATATCGCTTGGGTTGTACGACACGACGAGCTTTGACCGCGTGGTCCCGAACTTCGTGATACAGGGCGGCAACATCTGGTCTCGCGAGGACAAGAAAATAACAAAAGCGATGGGCGAACGTGCACGGCGAACCATCCCCGACGAGCCTAACAAGATACTCCACGAACGCGGCGTCGTCTCAATGGCTCGAGCCGACGAACCCAACACCGCCACTACTAATTTCTTCATTCTCGTAGCAGCAGCTCCGTTTTTGGACAACAAGTTTGCAGCGTTTGGGCGGGTGACCAAAGGTATGGATGTGGTCGACGCGATCAATAAAGCCCCGGGAGCAGACGAAAAACCTGAGAAGCCTGTGAGGATAAAGAAAGCGATCGTGACAAACTGTCCTGCTCGTTAATCTGCAAGATCCAGATCTAGTGTCATTTTGTATTCGTTAGCCATTGATGGATGGCCGTGGGCGAGCGAAACGTCGATTCCTTTCTTGTAGGTCTCGATGGCCTTTTCGCGGTTGCCGATCCGCTCATAAGCTGCGGCAAGGGTTCCGTAAGCGTTGCCCTCATCGTCGGCCTTTGCGAGGTAATCTTCCAGGACCCGGATCACATCCTCGTTACGCCCGAGCTTTTCGTATTCCTTGGCGAGGCCGAACATCACCATCGTGTTGGCGGGATCGGCCTCGAGCATTTGTTCAAAAACGGCTATTCGCTCAGACATTCGTTATTTTGAGACCTCAGAAACCGTCTGGCCGAATTTGTGCAGTGTGCTTGGTGCTGCCGAGGCGGCAAGCGGCGGATCGCCCAGAATCTGCTTGGCCGTTTTCTCGTAGATCGCTTTGTTGAGATCTTCGTCGTTCGAGATCACCACGCCTTTTAGCGAGATGCCTGCAAAAAGCCCCTTACTTCGAGAGTAGGTAAGTATCTCGGCATCGAGCGTGGCGTTTGTCGAGGCAGCCGCCGTCCGGCCGACCGGCCCCGCTGCGACGCTTCCCTCACCGCCGATCTCGAACTTATCGGCGATAAGATTCTTCAGACCTTTGTCATTCATAATGAGCATGACGTAATCGGTCTTTGAACCTCCGATCTGCAATCCAACACTGCCGCCGGCCATGTTCAAAAACGCGGGTGCGCTCCAGCCTTTTCCGATTCGGCGGATCGCAACGCCCTTGCCTCCCTGCCCTCCGACGATGAACGCTCCCTTGATCGCACCCGGAAAAACGACGATCGCCTTTGCCTTGCCGAGCAGGTCGCGCGGGATCGACTTATCCTTGATCTTCATTATCTCTGACATGACAACGGAAGCCTTGTTAACGCGGTCCACGGCGTCTTTCAAGTCCTTTCCGGTCTGTTTTTGAGCAATGGTGACGGTCGAACAAATGGAGAGTAAAAGTAATGCTAACGTCAGCGTGGTAAATCTGGTTCTCATAAATCCCCCTGTTTTCGTTTGATTCTCATTATAACAAAAGGGATCGCTGAACGAGGTCAGAACAATGTTTGTTGGATGGGCATGGGCGCGATCTCGGGTTCCGAAGGCTTTTCGTGTTGGCGAAATCCGAGCCGTTTTGCGTGAAAATCGAACAGTTTCATCGTCACTTCCCATTGTTCCGTCTTGCCGGTCATTCGTTCGCGGTAACTGCGATGACGCAGAGTCCCGCCGCGTTCGCGTTTCATCGTGTTGATGACCTTCGCGGCTTTTGTAGGGATTCGCTCATATAGTTTTTCGACAAAATAATCCTCGATCGAATCGGTATCGAGATGCAGCATTGACATGAACGCTCTGGTCGCTCCGGCTTCTTTCGCGCGTTCGAGCAAGCCTGGTATGTCAGATTCGTTATAACCAGGGATGACCGGAGCGACTCCGATACCGACCGGAATTCCTGCGTCGGCGATCATCTTCATCGCGCGGAAACGTGCTTCGGGAACCGGAGTGTAAGGCTCGAACGGGTTCGACTTGTCTTTTGTCAGAAAAGGCAGAGAGAAGAATACCGAGACCTTGCTTTGTTTCTTGAGCACATCAATGTCGCGTGTCACGAGCGGAGATTTCGTGATCACCGCTGTCGGCACGCCAAACTCGGCACAGACCTCAAGGCATTTCCGCGTTAATTGATACTCGGCTTCGAGCGGAAGATAAGGATCGGTCGCGAACGAAAAATCCAAATGCGGCATCTTGTCGCGAGTCTTTTTCAACTCTTCACGAAGCAGCAGAGGCGTATTTGGCTTTACGACTATCTTTGTTTCGAAATCCGTTCCCGCACCATAACCGAGATATTCGTGATATTGCCGGGCAAAACAATAAGTGCAGCCGTGTATGCAGCCGCGATAACAATTCACCGTGTAGCGCCACCCGCCTTCCCAATCCGAAGCAAAGGCCTTAGTTATCACCTTTTTTGTCGCCGTTTCTTCAAAGACTTCAAGCTTTGTCGGCGGGGGTTCGCCGACATATTCAGCTGAGAATCTATTGTAAGGGTTGGGAGGATTCTTGACGTGTCGCACAGATGCAACATTAGTGCATTCCTGACTAAGATTCAAATGGAGAAGAATGCCTGGAACACTCAGATCTGCTCGAACGTCTTGGTTTTGCCATTAAATTCGAGAATGATCCGAATCTTCAAGAATACTTCACAAAAATCTCAGAACCCCCTAAAGAAATTTGATGGGAAACGGAGTAATTTACGTTTCGAAGGGATCAAAGAATAGATAGGAACGAGGTTGAACTGACTAGGTAAGTTGAGGATTTGATCAGGAGGACAAATATGAAGACGACATTATTTGGCGGATTGTTGGTTTTGGCAGCGCTATTGGTTTCGAATCACGCAGCCGCTTTCAACGGCACTCCGATGAAGGGAAAGGGCCACGGTGAGATTACAAGGCTAGCGCCTGTCTCTGGAGGGGTCGAGATCACGGCAGCAGGCTCAGGCGAAGCAACACATTTGGGAAAGTACACCCGAACGGAACAGATCTTTCTTGACCCGTCTACAGGTGCGCTGACAGGTTCGATCACGTTTGTGGCTGCCGATGGAAGCGAGCTCTTTTGTGAGTTTTCAGGTGGATTTACAGGCCCAAATACGGCTGCGGGTACTTATGATCTTGTCGGCGGAACCGGTCGTTTTCAAAACGCTTCAGGTACCGCGAGTTTCAACATCTCACAAACGGACCCGGTGAACTTCGATTTTTCGTTTATCGGAACGATCGATCTTTTCTAAAGTATGCTGCGGTAGATATTTAATTGATCTCTCTTTGCATCAGCAGATCGGTTTGCGGGTCTTCGCCAAGCAGGAAAACGTGGCTTCCGACTATCCGGAATCCGTTCTTTTCATAGAACCGTTGGGCGCGCGGATTGTATTCCCAAACGCCCAGCCACATTACGTCTCGGCCATCTTCCTTGGCGCGTTCGACGCAGGCATTCATCAATCCCTGGCCGATACCCTTACCAAGAAATTGCTGGTGCGAATAAAGGCGTGACAGCTCAACGGGGCGTTCAGCCGTAATACCCGGCTCAATATTGTCGAGGATAAGTTTTGCATAGCCCGCTGCTTCACCGTCCAGTTCAGCGATCAGGAATATGCTGTTTTCGTCTTGCAGCTCGCTTAATATCTGTTCTTCACTAAACGCCTGACGCATGTAATGGTTCAGGTCGTCCGGCGCATTTTTCGGATGATGTGCGAACGCGTCCCAGAATGTGGTGTAGGCGAGATCGGTAAGTACCTTTGCGTCGTCTATCGTCGCCGGGCGAATTGTGATCGAATTCATTGACTAAGTATCAGGCCTTTCGAAACGGCGGCCTTCCTAAGATCCTGAGGACCTCACCGGCTATCGCGTCCTGAACCTCGAACCGGTTCGGGCCACTGTAATCGAACGTCTGCCCCCAGACCACGCGTTCGCGTTTTACGTCCACCATTTCGAGCGCGACCCGCACCCGATCATCGCTTTGCTGAACCGAACCGGTCAAGACAACGTCTGCGCTCTCCTCGCGGGCAGCGATCATTATGTTTTCAGGGGGCTCCATAAACCGCGCCGGACGGAGTTCGACGTCTTCTAAGTTTCCAATTCGCGCCCGCAGCGTGTCGCGAAGGCCCGAACCAAGCTCGGCGGTATCGTGATCGAATGATCGAAATCCGAGGACAGCAACCGTTTGGATTCGTCCCGCCGATTGATGGCTGCTGAACACGGGCCAAAACCCGGCGAAACACACGACGAAGATATAGACAGCAGCGACCGATGCACCGAGGGCTCCGCTTCGTCTGAACAGCCTCTTTAGAAAGACTAACAAACCGCCCTCGATGTCGATCGTTACTGTCGAACGGGTCGATTCAAACATTGACAGTTCTTCGGAGGAATCGAAGGACGATTCCAAAACGGGTGCAATAAAACTATATCCCTTGCCCGGAAGCGTGACGATGAATCGATGATCTCCTGCCTTTTCTCTGAAACAACGTCGAAGTGCGGCGATCTGCTGCGTAAGGTTGTTTTCCTCAACGGCGGTCTCGGGCCAGACGGCGTCTATGAGATCGTTTTTCGAAACCAGCTCTCCACGGTTTGCAATCAAAACCAATAGCGTATCGAAAGCTTTCGGAGTCAAAGGCAAATGATCGCTTCCGGAATATAATCGCCGCTTTACGGGATCGGCGCGAAAGCCGTTGAATTCGTAGATCACGCGTGAGCCGTTTTCGTTCATAAGGCCAACCTCTCGAGAGGCATTCATTATAGTCCAGCTCAAAACAGTCGACAATACCCAGCCTTAAAGACGCCAGAACGCTAAAAAAGAGGACTTTCACGACGATCTTAATTCACATTTCAGAAAATTTCATAGGTTCTAACGACTTATCGCGAGGCCCGAGTCCATCCTAGCTCGTGACTCGGGAAGAGTTTCGTATGGGCTTTCGATTCAGAGTTACTGTCTCACGTCAACGGATAGTATCGATCACCCGGAGAAAAAGGACCCGCAACCAAGATCTTGAACATGTGTCAGGTAACAAATCTATGGAATTATTTAGGATAAAGCCGCTCGAAAAGATCCTTGCAGAATCCGAGGATAAGGGCGAAGGAACTTTGAAGAGAAC
>CAYTDJ010000194.1:0-5719 GCA_964436265.1 uncultured Chloracidobacterium sp.
CGGGCCAGCATTACGACGCGAGTATGTCCGGCGCGTTTTTTGACGATCTCGGCCTGCCCGAACCGGATCATCACCTTGGCGTCGGTTCCGCGTCCCACACGGTTCAAACCGCAAAGATAATGCTCGCTTTCGAGCCGATCGTCATCGAGGAACGGCCGGATTGGGTGATCGTCGTGGGCGACGTGAACTCAACTCTTGCCTGCGCGCTCGTATGCGCAAAGCTCGGCGTAAAGATCGCACATGTCGAGGCGGGATTGCGTTCCGGCGATCGTACGATGCCTGAAGAAATAAACCGCATCGTAACAGATTCGATCGCGGATCTGCTGCTAACGCCTTCCGATGACGCTGATGAGAATCTGAAGAGGGAAGGCATTCCTTCGAAAAAAATAAGATTTGTCGGAAACGTGATGATCGATTCCTTGCTGCAGAATTTGAAGCGGTCGGAAGATTCGACGATCCGCGAGGACCTCGGCCTGCAAGATCGCGAATACGCCGTGCTGACGCTTCATCGCCCGTCAAACGTAGATACAAGAGAGACACTCGAACCGTTGATCGAAGCATTGATCGAGATCGGCGAACAGACGCCTATTGTTTTTCCGGTTCATCCGCGAACGCGGGCAAAGATCACGGAGATTGGCCTCGAAAGCAAGATCGACGGTTCCGGCCTTAGGCTCATCGAGCCGTTGGGATATCTCGATTTTCTCAGGTTGTACAGCGGCGCGAAGTTTGTGATGACCGATTCCGGCGGCATGCAGGAAGAGACAACTGCCCTTGGCATTCCGTGCCTTACTATTCGAGAAAATACCGAACGGCCGATCACGGTTGAGATGGGTACGAATCAAGTCGTTGGCATCGATCCCGAGCGGCTGAAACAGGCCGCATTGAAACTAATATCTGGTTCGGGAGATATCTCTGGCGCAAAAATTCCGCCGCTCTGGGATGGCAAAACGGCGGAACGGATCTGCGATGCTTTGTACTAGACGCCTACTTTGACTTCTCCATCGGATAACCCGCGTCTTTCCACGCCTTGGTCCCGCCGAGCAGTGCGTACACGTCTGAGAAACCTTGTTTTTGTAATTCAGCAACCAAACTGGCGCTGGAGTGTTCGTTCCCTCAGGAACAGTAGGCAATTATCTTTTTGCCTTTCGGGACCTTGTTCATCTCGAACTTGATCATATTCGCCTGTATGTTGATCGCTCCCGGAATATGTTCCATATCGAACTGTTCCTTGGTGTGCGTATCGACGAAGACAGCCGATTTTGTGTCAAAATCCTTTTTGGCTTCGGCCAGTGTAATACGCGGAGCCTCATCGACGGCATGTTCGTCGTGTCCGTCATTCTGCTGAACGGCCGGAGTCGCCGGTTTTGCCGGTGCTGTGTTTGCCACGCGGGTCGGTGCTTTCGCCGCATCGTTACAACCGATGACGAATAGGCCAAACGCCGCGATGGCTGTAATCAATAACTTGTGCATCAAATAGATCTCCCTATTCTCCAAACGCCTTTAATACTTCGTCGGCGTGCTCTGAAACATTTACCTTGTCGAATATCTTTACTATCTTGCCGTCCTCGCCGATCAAAAACGTCTTTCGCAGCGTGCCCATGTATTTCTTACCGTACATGCTCTTTTCGCCCCAGACGCCGTATTTTTCGACGATCTTTTTATCGGTGTCGGCGAGCAGGTCGAAGGGAAGCGAGTATTTCGAGATGAATTTCTGATGCGACTTTTCATCGTCGATCGAAACGCCGAAAACCTTGATGCCTTTCTTTGCATATACGTCGTTCGCATCTCGAAACGAGCATGCTTCCTTTGTACAGCCCGGTGTGTCGTCTTTCGGATAAAAGTAAAGTACAACTCGTTTTCCTTTATAGTCTGAAAGCTTTACCTTGTTCCCGTTCTGGTCCTTTGCCGTAAAATCCGGTGCTTTGTTTCCTTCTTTTACCATAAACTTATCCCCTTGAATATTTAGCGAATAATCTCTAATTTTGACGTATCGGTTTTGAACTTGCAACGTTACCGTTTCTTTCCAAAATTCCATTTCATCCCGGTCGTGAAAAGAAAATCGTTCTTTCGCGATGTGCCGAACGGGTCATTGTTGAAACGGTCTCCGACGGTGATAAACACGCCGATGCGCTTCGTCACATCGACCGAAAGCGTTGAGTCGAAGATCAGGCGGTATTCCGCGCGGTCGGTAACATTTTGAAAATAAGTGATCGTATTCTGATATCTGAGCTTTTCATGAAATCGATGTTTGAACGTGGCACCGGCGAGGGCTTCGGGCGTATCGGTGTTGCTGCCCACCTGCCAAGTTCGGTTCCATGCGGCACCGACGATCAGATCCAGTTCGGTTGTTTCGTTCTTGATCGAATGACGGCCAAGACCTCCGCCCGCGACCGAGCGAAAATTGAGTTTCTTCGGCCTGTCGCGCTCAAAGTCATAGGAAACGAAACCGAATAACTTACGCCCGACGTTTCGATCGTACCGGGCTCCGCCCCAGAACGCGTTCTGCGTCGTCACCATTCTTCCGCCGCCTCGATTGCTGTTCCAGAGGCTGCGGGCATAGATCGTGAGGTTATCGCGTCCGCCGGTCTTTACGGCGCGTAGTCCCGTGGCCATCGTCGTATAGTTCGAATTGCCCGAGGTGAAACTGAACCCGATATTCGCATTGCCTTCCCAACCATCAAAAAGGCCCATGTGACGCCCGCCGAACAGGCGCGCCGCCGGTTTTAGCGCGGCGGCCGGTTTTGCCGGCGAGGGGGCTTGCTTTACCGCTTGCGGTTCGGCAGAAGCCGATGGTCCCGGCTTTTGAACAGCCGCGGTCGTACCGTCTGCGATCTTTTCGATGTGCTTTCGGGCGATCGTTATCTTGCCGGCGTATTCCGTTTCGAGCGTTACGGATTCGTCCGATTGTTCAACGATCTTTCCGGAAACACGGTCGCCGTTCTTCAGCGTTATCTCGCTCGCCAGGGCTTGCGAAACGATGGAAAGCAGCAATACCGGAATGAGGAGCCGGTCTAGTTTCTTCATCATCTTTTTCGTTTCCTGTTCGGGAGAAACAAGTTCGGCCAAGGTGTTCACAAGGCCGCAACCCATAACTTTAACATTATGAAAAATGGATGTGAATTAGGATGGGCAAAGTTCCATTGGGGGCCGGTTGACCGAATTCGATGCAAGAGCCAGAATTTGACTTGCCAAAATGAAGATAATTTCCGAGACAAAAGGCATTAAGCTGCTTGCAGAGATCCGCGCGGGATTTTCTCGTGACATCCGCGATGGTTTCGAGCATAAGGCCAAACCATGCACTGAATGCGAGACACCTGGTGCTTGCTGCCTCGATTCCCATTTCGTTAACGTCCGCATCTCTCGCCTTGAGGCCGCCGCGATCCGGAAAGCGCTAAACGATCTTTCTCCCGAAAGGAAAGATGGGGTGTTTGAAAGGGTAGAAAATGCCATTGACCGGTTCGATCTAACGAACCCAGACGTTTCAGCTGCAAAAACTTACGCATGTCCGCTGTTTGAAAATGGCGTCGGTTGTCTGGTTCACGAGACGGCAAAACCTCTGCCCTGTATCGCTCACGCCTGTTACGAGCGCAAAGAAGATCTCCCGCCCGATGAATTGCTCGCCGGACGGGAGATCGAGATAGATGATCTGAATAAACGGGTTTACGGCAGATCGACCCCGCTGCTGCCGTTGCCTGTAGCGATACGCCGTTAAGATGCCTGCTTTAGTTTTCCGCCGATGATCGTCATCGGTACAAGAAGAAGCACAAACACGATGTGATACCATGCCGGAGCGTAATTCCACGCCATCGCCTCAACAAGCACGCCGACGATAAGCAGGATGATCCCCAATCCGAGCGGCGACTTCTTATTCTCGCCGGCGACAAAAGCAGCAAGAAAACCGCTCATGATCGAAATGATCGCATTGCGAAACAGATGCATTATCAGGATCGTTGAATCTGCGCTGAAAGGTTCCTGGTTCGTCACCGCTTTCTCGAAACCAAGCTGGTGAGCTCCGTACCAATTCGGCGACGCCATCATAAGCACCTGATCGCTTCCAACCCAGAGAATTGACCATGCGACAAACCCCGCGACCACACCAAGAACGATCTTAAGCATAACTAGTCTCCTAATTTTCTTGAATAAGCCGCAAGGAAGGATCAGCGGCTACGGGCGATACGTGCGGGAAGTATAAGGCAAATGAAAAAGGCGGGCAAGCCCGCCCTTTGCACCTATTTTATCTCCAACTCAAATGGCAGCATCAGCATTGCTTCGCCCCGCTGCATTCGATCGAAGATCTCTGTGTATTTGAACGCCCGTCGAACGTCTGCCGGCAGTGATTCGGCAAACGCCTTTTGGGCCTGCTGACTCTTGATCTCCGAATCGTCCTGATTGCCGAACCACGTTTCAAAGAACGGCCGCGGAGCGGGGAAGACCACGCGCTTTACATCCTTGTCCGCCGGAAGGTTCGCAAGCTGTTTCGCGACATCGATCGCCTTTTCCAGGCCGCCGAATTCATCGATCAAGCCGTTTTCTTTCGCCTGTGTGCCGGTCCAAACCCGTCCCTGGCCGATGGAGTTCGCCTTTTCCATTTCAATGTTCCGTCCCTTGGAAACCTTCGGCAGGAAATTATCGAAATAGATCTTGTTGGTCTGCTCTTCCATCTTCGCGCGTTCTTCCGGCGTCCATTTTTCGGTCTCGCGGAAAATACCTGCGTTCTTGCCGCGCATCACGTATTCGTTCGTGATGCCGAGCCAATCGTAGAGTCCCTTCACGACCGGTTTGCCCATGAAGACACCGATCGAACCGGTGATCGTCGTCGGTTCGGCGATGATCTTGTTCGCATTGCACGAGATGTAATATCCGCCGGATGCCGCGACATCCGCCATCGAAACGACAACGGGCTTTTTGGCTTTCGCGTTCTCTATGGCGTTCCACATCAGATCCGACGCGAGAGCCGATCCGCCTGGCGAATCGACGCGAAGGACTATAGCTCGAATTGAGCTATCAGCCGCGGCATCATTGACCGCCTGCACCACCGTGTCCGAACCGACCATCTGCCCGCCGAACGCCCCATCGCTCGAACGTCCCGAATTGATCGCTCCCGAAGCAAAGATCACAGCGACGCGTTCGCCTTTGTTCAGGCCGAGCGAATCGGAAGGAATATCGCGGTATTGTCCGCCGCGGATCGTGCGGACCTTGTCGCCCTCTTTGTAACCAAGTGTCTTTCGAAATTCTTCATAGACCTGTTCCTGGTAAAGAGCGCCGTCGATCAGGTTTTGTTCCTTTGCCTGATTCGCGTTATACGGCGCGTTATCGATGATCGCTTTTACGTCATCTACTGATTTCTTTCTAGTTTCGGCAATGGCGGAAGTGTATGCGCCGTAATACTCATCGAGAACGGCGTTGATCACCTCACGCTGGCCCTCGCCCATTTCTTTCTTGGTGTACTGGTCGGGTGCGTTCTTGTATTTCGGCCCGATCTGGATCACCTCGGCTTCGATCCCAAGCTTGTCGAGCGAGCCTTTGTAAAACATTGCTTCGGCCGCAAAACCGTTTATGTAAAGATCGCCCGGCGGCGGCAGGAACACCTTATCGGCAGCGGTCGCGATGTAGTATTCCTTGTTCATGCCCATTTCCATGTAGGCATAAATGGGCTTGCCCGATTGGCGGAAGTCCTTGATCGCCTCGCGCAGCTCGTACGCTTTGCCCCAGCCGATAC
>CAYTDJ010000195.1:0-5712 GCA_964436265.1 uncultured Chloracidobacterium sp.
TTGTCCCGATTTTGCAAACGATAGGTTCCACCAACTGATCGACAGATACTATTACGTTCCAACAATATTTCTCGCCATCGGACTTTTTGCGATAGGCGGCTTATCGATGGTGCTTTGGGCTGTGTTTCTTAGGACCGTTATGGGCTGGCACTTCACATGGCTGGTCAATTCAGCTACCCATCTGTGGGGCACACGCAGGTTCGAGTCACGTGACGATTCACGAAACAATGCTTTGATCGCCGCGGTCACGTGGGGAGAAGGATGGCACAACAATCATCATGCGTATCCGCGTTCGGCCAAGCACGGATTGGCTTGGTATGAACTTGATATAAATTGGATCGAGATCCGCCTGCTCGAAATGGTCGGCCTCGCGAAGAATGTCTACGCTTACAGCGAAACGAAAAGCGAGAAAGCGAAACAGGACCTGATAAGCCTGGAACCGATCCACGAAACGATGTAGCGCGCATCAGCGATCAGCATAAAGGGGCGAAAGTGAGAGTGATCTTTTACTTTTGCCTTTTTTGTTTCTAACCTTTGGCTTTAACGATGCGTCGGCGAAAGACAGCGATATTCTTTCTTGTGTTCGGCATTGCGCTAAGTGCGATCGCGATCGCGCTAAATGTCGGATGGATCCTCCTGAATCTGCGTGAGGTAGCACTTCTTGTATTCGGGATGATCTTCTTTGCGTTGATCATTACGGGATTGATCCTGAATACGATTTTTCTTGTTCGCGAGATACGCCGAAGCGAGCAGCACGACGCATTTTTGAATGCCGTCACGCATGAATTGAAAACCCCGATCGCTTCCATCAAGCTCTACCTGGATACGCTGAAGTCACGTGATGTTGACGAAACAAAACGCCGAGAGTTTTATGACATCATGACCGCGGATAGTGACAGGCTGCTGAACACGGTGGAACAGGTTCTGCTCGCAAGCCGCGGCAAGGATGCCAAGCGGGCCATGAACGTGGCGGAACTTGAGATCGGCGATGTTTTACGCGAAGCCGGTTCGATAGTGGCGGCCCGTTACAACCTGGATGAAAATGCGATACGAATCGTTGAAACCGGAGAACTTAGACTTTTGGGTGATGCCGAGGAACTGCAGACAGTTTTTGTCAACCTGTTCGATAATGCCGTGAAGTATTCGAAGAATGAGATAAAGATCTCGGTAAGGGCAAAGCCCTCAGCGACGGGTCGAAAGATCGAGGTCTTCGTTCGAGACAGCGGCATCGGTATCTCATCAGCAGATGCAAAGCGGATCTTCAAACGATTCTATCGGATCCCGGGACCGACAACGAAAAGAGTCAAGGGGACCGGACTCGGCCTCTTCATCGTAAAAAACATAATCGATAAGCACGGCGGTAAGATACGTGCGGAGAGCAAAGGCGAGGGCCGAGGCACTACCTTCGTGATACAACTGCCGCGAATCTGAAAATGAAGATCCTTATTATCGAAGACGAATCGCATCTTGCCGACGGGTTGCGCTTTAATCTTGAAGCTGACGGGTATGAAGCCGAGATCGCAGAAACAGGCGAATCGGGCCTTGAGATCGCGTCAGCCGGCGATTTCGCCGCGATAATACTTGACGTGATGCTTCCCGGGTTGAACGGCTTCGAAGTCGCCCGCGAGTTGAGGGAACGCGGAGATTATACGCCGATCTTGATGCTAACCGCGCTTGGACGGCCGGAAGACGTCATCAAGGGATTCGAAGCAGGTACCGACGATTACCTTCCGAAGCCTTTCGACCTGAGCATTTTCAGAGCAAGGATCAAAGGGCTTATTCGACGTAACACATGGGCGAAAACCTCGGCACCGAGATCGTCGCCGTCCGAACTTACAGAAGTAAATGGACGAAAGATCGACTTTGACAATCTGGAACTCACCTCCGGCAGCGAGGTAGTGCGGCTTACCCTTATGGAGATCAAACTCCTTCGATTCTTGATCGAGAATGAGGGGCGCGTCGTTTCGCGAAAGCAGATCCTCGAGGATGTATGGGGGCTTCAGGAAGACACCGACACCCGCGCAATAGATAATTTCATCGTGCGGCTTCGAAAGTATCTTGAAGATGAGCCGAACGATCCTAAAATCCTCAAGACCGTTCGCGGTATCGGTTACCGATTTGACCGGGTTTAGATATGGCTGTCATTTACCCGGACGCAGATCACAGACAACCAAAAAACTAATATCGCCAATCGACGTCCCGGTCGTCGTATTCGATCATCCCGTCGTCGTCATCATCGCGCATTTTCTTTAATCGCTTTCGTTCCTTTCCTATCCGGTCGTCGTCCCATCCTTCTCGCCGCAGCGTTTGGCCGATGCTCTGACCTCGCCGAAGTCCGGTAAGTATCGTGCCGGCAGTTATGTCCTGATGATTTCTCGAGATCATATTCGCGGCGACGAACTGGCCGTATGTGAGGTCTCGATTCAAAGTACGCTCCGATTCAAACCAGGCCTTAATGCTTTCCGGCGATCTGCCAAGCTTCTTCGAAAGCCCTTTATAGCGATTGTCGGAGCCGGACAAACTCTGATCCTTGCCCTTTGATTTTGTTTTTCCCTTGTCTTGTTCAATAGCATCGTCGCTTTTCTTGTCGGATTTGTTTAGCGATCGTTCACTCTTTCCCTTATCGCCGGAATTACCTTTGCCTTTTCCCTGCGCGGATCCATCAGCGGCAAATGCCAAGACCAACACTGCGATCAAGCAAAAACCGGACAGTTCTGTGATCAGCCGTTTCATAATTGAACCTCCGTCAAAGTCCATCTTAGACGATGTTTTTAAAACTCAATAGAGTTATGTTTTTCGATCGAGCGAATGATTGACCCGGGCGATCACTTTGATCTCGCGCCGCCAGTCCTCGTGAAGGTCGAAGCGCCAGAGCTCGATCTCGGGCACGAGCATCTTTGCGAAAGGATCGAAGTGGCGATGAAAGCTCAGGGCCGGAGCGACCGCGTAAACAAGCGCCGGTTTGTCGAGTATTTCGCGATCACCGAAAAGACGCGCATCTCGTATATGTCCTCGCCGCCTGTGCAGTTCGATCTTTCGCCAGTAATCCGCCGCCTGAAAGACCATCTCACGGTCGGGCGACGTCTTAAGTTCAATGATCACGAGGCGGCCGTCCCTTCTCAAGGCCAGAAGATCTATCTTGTCAGAAAGCGTTCTGAACTGGTTGTAGATCGGTGATAGTTCGACGTTCGCATCGAGAAGTTTGATGTTTCGCCGCAGGATCGATTCAAGCCAGGATTCCGGTGAAGTACGGTAATACTCATGGCGCGGATTCTGGGATTCGGCTGAGCGAAACCGCTCAAGTTCTTCCACCAGCGTTTCGACATCGCGGAAGTTGGCACCGTCCAAAACTTTCCGGTTCTTATCCACGCCGAACCATGCCTTTTCTTTTCCAAGCATCGTTCTCACGCGTGCAAACGGCAAGCCGTGAAAGCGGAGCGTCTCGCCCTGTTTTGATCTGATCAGGTCGATCTTCTCAGGCGCGATCTCGGCGATCATCTCCCCGATACCGCTCGTTTTGACCTCGGCCGGGAGAGCGAGCCTTTTCGGCTTCTCTCGCCAGAGCGAATTGACCGTATGTGGATCAAGTTCTTTCAATCTCAGATCACCCTTTTCATCGGCTATTTCGGCGATCCGAACCCTTGCTTTCACATCGCGTTCAAGCAATGTATGCAGTTTCCGCAATGGCCTTGAACGTCGTTTCTCGGCAAAGATCCATACATCTTCAAACGGCTTTTTGCGCCTCGTGTTCATACGTTCCAGCCACAGCAACGAAGTAGAGAGCAAGGCTTCAGGAGAAAGGGAATTGGTAACGTCGGCGATCGCCGTAGATTGCCTCTTGTTTTCATTTTCGAGCGTATAAGTTGCGATTCGCCCATTGCCTTCATTAAATGCGACACGGACAACGCGGAGCCCTGGAAGCCCTGTCGGCACCAATGCAGCGATCTCATTCGCTCGAACCAATCTCGCGAGCTCGATATTTTTTGCAAGTTCCGCCGCAGGTGTTCGCGGTATCAATCTAATGCTCGTCCTCTCGCTGCCGAACGCTCCCGCAACATCGATAAAAACTTCCTCGCCCTCCACATCGACCTGCAATACACGCCAGCTTCGAAATCCCTTTTCGCCGGGTATACCGATCACGGCGCGGCCACCTGTACCTTTGATCTCTATCTCGTTTGCTTGCAGAGGGAAACTGCGGCCTTCAGGATAAACGACGAGCCACTCGAAATATTTATCGATCGATACTTGAAGGCGTGAGAGGAGTTCGTCGGTGGTTACCATTTATGATGTTCTGCGAAGTGATCCACCATTGCCCGTGCCCAATCCGAATAGCCTTGTTCAGAAGGATGAATTCCATCCGCCCAAAAACCATTCCATTCGACTTCGACCGGCTGCGGATAATAGAAGACCCGCGGCAGATCGGCTGTGAACTCCAGAATGTTGGCGTTATGCATTTTCGATAGCTCCCACAAGATGCCTTTTATTGGCTGCGGAAGAACGGGCGAGTAACCGATCATCGGGCAATTCGAAATAAAGATCACCGCATTCGGATATCGCGAACGAACCAATCCGATGAGTTCGAGCATGTCGCGGCGCCATTTTTTCGGACTGCTGAGCTTCATCACGTCGTTTCCACCAATGCCGAGCAATACATAGTCGAACTCACCGTCCGGAACTAGCGGCCAAAGCTCGTCGATCGTTCGCCGTGCCGTGACCCCGTTTCGCCCGACCACTTTCCACGAAACACGCTTACCGATCCTTTCACTCAAGCCGAGCGCAAACTGCCCGCCGAGAGCAAGCTCATGTGTGCGGGCACCAAGCCCCGCAACGGTCGATTCGCCGAGCACAAGCAATCGTGCTTCGCTATCGCCTTCGCCTGCAACGCCTTCAGGATCGGCCGCTTCGGGAAGTAGTCCGACCTTCCAACGCGTTATCTGCCCCTGAACATACAGAAAAGGCGCAAGCGGCAAAATCACCGCACCCGCCAGAAGATATTTAGCCTGCCACTTATTAATGCTCATCGTACACGTGAATTTGGCCGCGAAACCGATATGATAAAATTCAGCACGTCGAACGCATTTGTCAAATCTTGCGGCTGGTGCGGCATGAAAGATGCGCGGCTGAACTTATGAACGAGGACAGGCGAAAAATTGCGAAACAGCGGCTTAATGATCTGCCGTTCGCCAAATTGATCGGTATGGAGTTGGCTGATATTCGCCCGAATGAGGCGACCGTCACCATCGATATGCGCGATGATCTGAAACAGCCGAGCGGGGTGATGCACGGCGGAGTTACTGCCACGCTGATCGACACAGCGATGGCGTTTGCCGTACGAACGTATCTGAACGACGACGAACCGACCGCGACCATCGACCTTACCGTTCATTATCTTCGCCCGCACGTCACGGGAAAAGCTATCTGCACCGCCAAAGTCGTGCGGCCCGGAAAACGCATCTTTACAGTCTCGGCCGATGTCGTCAATGAAGAAGGAAAGCTGATCGCGACCGGCATTTCGACCTATACGAGAGTTTAGAGAAAATGGAACAGCTCAGAGGATTTGCACGTTATTTCGCACCGTATAAGTGGACGATCCTTATCGGCATTTCATGCATTCTCGTATCAATGTCGTTCGGGTTGCTTATACCGTATCTTGTCGGCATGGCCGTTGATGACCTCGGTGCGGGCATCACCTGGGGAAAGATCGTCTATTAT
>CAYTDJ010000196.1:0-5710 GCA_964436265.1 uncultured Chloracidobacterium sp.
TTCATTGCCAGGCGATAGGCGTCCTCTGAAGCTTTTCGGTTGTAACTGTCTTCGTCCGGCAGGAGCTTGGACAGCGCTTCGATATACCTTCGATCAGATGGCGGAGCCGACATCGACATCGCGGTCTTAATTGCATCGCGTGCCTCTTTTAGCCGTTTCAGATCACTTGGATTTCCACCTCCGGTGCTTCGCGGATATGCCGCAAGTGCGATGCCCCAATAGGCCATCGCGAGATGCGGATCAAGTTCGGCCGCCCGGCGAAACGATCTCACCGCGTCGCCGTCATTAAAGGCGTAATAAAGCGTAAGGCCTTGGTCGAAAAAAGCCTGAGCCTGTTTGCTCGAGGTCGCTACTTTGCGGTTAATGATCGCGTCAGTCGATACAAGCTCGATCGGTTTGGATCCCGATTGGTCGGTCGGCGCATTATGTTGGACATGCTGTGGAAATACGCCGGCGGTGCAAATAGCGCCGAACAAGGTGAGCTTTGCGAGTGTATTCATATTTTAGGATCGATGCGGCGACCGGTCGCAGTAAAACTGCGTACGCAAAAATTGCCGATCATGGTGCTAATTCAAATGCGATCGGACACGCCCCGCGTCAGTACAGGTTCCCTTCGCGCTTGCGGCCGGTGTAATCGACATATACGACCTTCAGCTCAGTATAGAAGTCGAGCGATGTCGAGCCCTGTTCTCGAGCCCCAAGGCCCGTATGCTTCACGCCGCCGAACGGAATGTGTGCTTCGCCGCCGGTCGTAGGAGAATTGATGTGCGTCATGCCGGTCTCGATCTCGTCCACGAATCGGTAAACGAGATTGGTATCATTGGTAAATACCGATGATGACAATCCATAATCGCTGTCGTTCGCGATCGTCATCGCTTCATCAAAGTCCTTTACGCGAAGCACTGACAGCACTGGTCCGAATATCTCTTCGCGCGCGATCCGCATGTCCGGTGTCACGTGATCGAAGACTGTCGGCTCGACAAAATAGCCGTCGTCGAGTCCTTCGCCGGTCGCACGTTTGCCGCCGCATTTCAACTCAGCACCGTCTTCGCGACCGATGTCGATGTATCTCAGTACAGTATTGAACTGACCTTCATCCACAGAAGGGCCGATGTCGATTCCCGGCACGCTCCCATCACCGAGTTTGAAGCTTTTGGCCCGTTCGACGATCTTCTCGACAAACTCATCCGCGATCTTGTCAATTACGATCGCCCGCGAGGTCGCGGTGCACCGCTGACCCGTAGAACCGAACGCGCCTTGCGCAGTCGATTCGACCGCGAGCGGCATATCGCAATCTTCCATTACAACTACCGGATTCTTGCCGCCCATTTCGGCCTGTACCTTTACTCCGCGAGGAGCGACCTGAGCATATAATCGCAATCCTGTTTCGGTCGAACCCGTGAATGAGATGGCTTTTACTGCCGGATGGCTAACGATCTCATCTCCCGCTTCACTGCCGGAGCCCAAAACGAGATTGAGCACACCGGGAGGCAATCCCGCTTCGTTGAAGATCTCGGTAAGGATCACGGCTGTTGCCGGCGTCAATGTCGCAGGCTTGAATACAACAGTGTTGCCCGCAACCAATGCCGGAGCGATCTTCCATGCAGAGATCGCGACCGGAAAATTCCAGGGGGTGATAGCCGCGACCACACCGTGGGGTTCCTTAATGGTGTAAGCAAAATTTGCCGGGAGTTCCGACGGGATCGTTTCGCCAACCATTCGACGCGATTCGCCGGCGCAGAACTCGACAACGTTGATCGCACGCGTCAGTTCTCCTCGAGCTTCGGCGAGGGTTTTTCCCTCTTCGCGCGTTATCGCGGCGGAAAGTTCCTCTTTTCGGTCTTCCATTAGGCGTGCGGCCTTCGCGATGATGCGGCCGCGCGCCGGGGCTGGTGTTCGCTTCCAATCGCGGAACGCAGAATAGGCCGATTCTACTGCTTGTCGAGCTTCTTCGCGGCTTGCAAGCTGGATAATACCGATCGTGTCGTTAATATTCGCGGGATTGATGTTCGGGGCCGTCTTTCCGGACGCAGAGTCGATCCACTTTCCGCCTATGTAACTCTTATAAACAGCCATACTTATTGCGGTTTCAGCGTGCTCGAATATATGAGATAAACGCCAAAAACGCAATATAGGGCGAAGACGGACAATGCCCGCGAAACCCTGCCAAACCTGAGAAGGCATTTGTCCGCGGGCACATGTTTAGGTGAGGGAGACGTTCAGCTTATCGTTCAATATCTTTGTTGCTTCCTTTTTCAGCTTTTGGAAATGAAAGCAGCCACTTGCCGTCGACCCTTTCAAAGTCCATCGTTTTCCAATCGCCTTCTTTTGTCAGGTATTCTACGGTCGCACGATCGCCGTTGATCTTTTCATTTCGTGCCTCAGCCTTATCAGCCTGCGGCGTTTCAAACATTTCGGCGATCATTTGGTCGAGCGTCTTTTTCGGCGTGTCTTCTTCGCCCATCATCGTCAGGAACTCAATGATGTCCTTGGACATTATTTTCTTGAGTCCTTCGGTGTCCTTGTTTTTGCGAAGCTCGTACGCCGTCTTGTATGCGTCCGTTGGGGTCGAAAGTGATCCGATCGTGTGCGTGTCCGGCTTTTCAGCCGTGGGCTCAGGCGTCGTCGCAGCCGCATTCGTATTCAAAGCTGTCTTGTTGCCGCTTGTGTTTGCGGCATTGGAATTGGTAATTCCCGCTTGATTGCACCCTGAATTGAATGCCGCGATAACGATGACCACGGCAAATATCAAAAATGTTGTTATGTTTTTCACTTATTCTCCTAAAATACGATCCAAAATTATTGCAATGGCGCAAGGCTGATGTTCCTAAGGATAAGCAATGCACCGTATCCCCGCCACACCCGTTTGGGTAGGTATTTTGTGTTGCAGATTATCTGGTTTTACCTTTTTAGCCTTATATTTAGAACCGATGTCGGACATACGCGAACTACTCGAGGCACGAACCTATGAGCACGGCGAAAAACCCTTTCTGTTCTCGGAGGCGGACTCTCGAATCTGGTCTTATTCGGAATTCAACGCTGCGGTCAACCAAACGTCAGATCTTCTGAAATCCGCCGGAATTCGAAAAGGTGATGTCGTTAGCCTCCTGCTGCCGAACTCGCCCGAATATATCATTGCTTATTTCGCATGTTGGAAGATCGGCGCTCTGGCGGGCCCGGTAAATTCCTTATTAAAATCGGAAGAGATCGAATGGGTAGTAAGCAATTCCGAATCAAAGCTCCTGATCGTCAATTCCGCGTTCGGATCGGTTATCGAGAACATCGTATGCCCTCCAGTACTGATCTTTGACAATGTTGAACTTGCCGCCGACGAATATTCGGACGAGCTGGAAACGGTCGAGCTGTCGCCCGACGACGAGGCAATAATCATCTACACCTCTGGTACGACCGGCAAGCCAAAGGGCTGTCTGCTTACCCACGGAAATCTCATAGCGAATGCGCGTCAGATCACCGAGTGGATGTCATTCGGCCCGAAAGATCGGCTGCTATCGGTCATGCCGCTATTTCACATGAACGCAGTAACGGTAACAACGATGACCGCATTGTATTGCGGCGGTTCGACGGTCGTATCTCCAAAATTCTCCGCGTCGCGTTTCTGGGACATCGTCGAACGATATCAGGTCACCTCGTTCGGTTCTGTTGCGACGATGCTCTCAATGCTTTTGAGCCGCCAGTCCCCGGTGGTCAGTGGTCAGCCTGAAGTTCCGAGATCCAAGATCCAAGATCAGAAGTCGACAAGCCTCCGCTTCGCAATGTGCGGTTCCGCGCCCGTTCCTGCGGAGATACTCAGAAGATTTGAAGATACCTTTGGCGTACTGGTGATCGAAGGTTACGGCCTGAGCGAATCGACCTGTCGTTCGACATTCAATCCTCCGAACCAAAACAGACGCCCGGGTTCGTGCGGCCTTCCTATCGGCAATGAGATGAAGGTCTTTGATGACAACGATAATGAAGTCGCAGACGGCGTGTTGGGCGAGATCGTGCTCCGCGGCCCGAACATCTTTAAGGGCTATTTCAAAAACCCGGAGGCGACCGAAAAGGCGTTTGCAAACGGCTGGTTTCACACGGGCGACATCGGTTATCGCGACGAAGATGGCTTCTTTTACATCGCCGACCGAAAGTCGGACATGATCATCCGGGCGGGTGAGAACATTTATCCGCGCGAGATCGATGATGTTCTGTACACCCATCCGGCTGTCGCACACGCAGCCGTGATCGGCGTGCCGGACGAACTATACGGCGAGGACGTGGCGGCATTTATAGTCTTGAAAGACGCCGGGAAAGCAACTGAGTCGGAGATCATCGACTTCTGCAAACTCCATCTCGCCGATTACAAATGCCCAAAGACGGTACGTTTTGTTTCGGATATTCCAAAGGGGCCGACGGGTAAGCTTCTAAAAAGAGAATTGGCGAAAATGTTCAGAACAGAACCATAGCTTATAGCTATCGGTCTATAGCTATTAGCTGAGATTCTAACTTGATTTGAGACCTGACTTTCAAAGGTGTAAACTTACGCTTCCTTATGGCAAAGCGGGTTTTGGGAATTGCGGTTGTTGGGATTGGCGGAGCGGTCGGAACGACGATGGCGGCCGGTATAGAGTTGTTGAAAAAGGGCCTGATAGGCACCGACGGTCTCCCGCTTGCAGAATTGAAAATCGATGGCCTGGCAGAGTACACCGATATCGTATTCGCGGGTTGGGACCTGTTTTCGGAACATCTAGCGAAAGCCGCAGAAGAACACGACGTTCTCACTCACAAACAGTTCGTCGCCGTCGAAGACGCTTTGAAACAATTGAAGCCTTGGGCTGCGGTGGGCGACGAGCGTTTTCTTTCGTTGATCGATGGTGAAAATAAATTGGTCACGAAGGGCCATCGTGCGACGATCGAAAAACTCCGAACCGACCTCGCTGAATTCAAACGCCGATGCGGCTCGGCGGTCGTTATCAATCTTGCATCGACCGAAAAGCTCACCGACGAAGGTAACGAGATCCTAAATTCGATCGAGAGCTTCGAACGAGCTTTGGACGACGACTCGTCTGATATTTCGCCGGCAATGCTCTATGCTTATGCCGCAATTGCCGAAGGAGTGCCTTACGGAAACTTCACTCCCTCGCTCGCGGCCGATATTCCCGCTCTCATACAATTAGCAGAAAATAATAACGTTCCGATCGCCGGAAAGGACGGCAAGACCGGACAAACATTTATCAAGACCGTACTGGCCCCGGCATTAAAGGCCCGAGCATTGCACGTGGATGGCTGGTATTCGACAAATATTCTGGGAAATCGGGACGGCCTCGCGCTTTCGAACGAAGACTCGCTTGCCTCTAAGGTAAAGACTAAGAGCAGCGTCCTGGACGAAATTCTCGGTTACGATGTCGATGACCACATTGTCGATATTCGCTATTACCGTCCTCGCGGCGATAACAAAGAGGCGTGGGACAACATCGACATAAGCGGCTTCCTCGGACGGCCAATGCAGATAAAAGTGAACTTTCTCTGTAAGGATTCGATCCTTGCAGCGCCTCTCGCGATCGAGATCGCCCGCTGTCTCGATCTCGCTAAACAACGAGGTGAGGGCGGGATACAGGACCAACTTTCGGTCTTCTTCAAACTTCCGATGACCAAGTCAGGGAAACCAGAGCAGGCGTTTCATAAGCAGGAAGCGATGCTGCTCGACTGGTTAAGTTAA
>CAYTDJ010000197.1:0-5690 GCA_964436265.1 uncultured Chloracidobacterium sp.
AGACCTTTAAGGAAAAGGGCGCGATCGATCTCGAATCGTGGTCATGGGGCGAATCAAACATGGGTTCACATGGTGCCGGCGGCGGCGGCGGCGCAGGTAAGGTCCAAATGCAGGACTTCCACTTCGTCATGAAGTACAACAAGGCTTCGCCGGATCTGTTCTTCGCTTGTGCATCGGGCAAGCATATCCCGAAGGCCACGCTCACCTGCCGAAAGGCCGGCGGCAAACAGGAGAAGTTCCTTGAGGTCAAGTTCAACGACCTTCTTGTATCTAGCTATCAGACAGGTGGGTCTTCTCATGGAGACGTGGTTCCGACCGATCAGATCTCTCTGAACTTCACGAAGGTAGCGATCGAATACTTCGTACAAGACGCCAAGGGCGTTACGCAGAGTGCCGGTAAGCGTCACTGGGATGTCAAGGCAAACGTTGGCGGAGCATAAACCGCTGAACTAGCCAAAAGGCAAAGGGCTATGCGACCTGGGATCAAGATCCGACTCGCATAGCCCGATTATTTCATTTCCGGTATTCAATTTTGACTAATGGCTCTTTCCGATAATCAGCTCAGGGTAACGCCTTCGATCCTCGATCGACTGATAGACCTTGAGCCCCGCGAAGCTCGGGAAGCTCCCCGTTCGCGTTCTACGTCGATCCGCGAATTGAAAGCAGCTGTTAGAAGAGATCTCGAATGGCTTCTGAATTCACGAACATATATCGACGCGTCCGACCCGGGGCTCGAAGAAACAAGCCGCTCGGTCGCCGTTTACGGCCTTCCAGATATTGTTGGTTTAAGTGCACAGAATCATGAGGAACAAAAACGTCTCTCGAACGCATTGGAATTAGCAATAAGACGGTTTGAGCCGCGATTTCTCGACTTGAAGATATCAATGGAACCGCCCACGACAACTGAACGGGCGATCAAATTCCGTATCGAAGCGAATCTCGATATGGACCCGGTACCGGAACCGATAGTTTTCGACACAGTACTGCAGCTTGGTACCGGAGACTTCGACATTATAGAAAGATCTTGACTGTAACGCGGATCTATTGGTTATGCTTTCTGCGTTCCGTCGAATTTTAGAGTAACAGGTCATTTAACGCCCATTATTCATTTAGCTTGATGCGCGACGAACTGCTCAGCTTTTACGAACAGGAATTGGTTTTCCTCCGAAAAATGGGGGCGGACTACGCCCGCCGTTATCCGAAGATCGCCGCGCGACTGGAACTCGACGAAGAGAAGATCGAGGATCCCCACGTTGAGCGAATGATCGAAGCGTTCGCGTTTCTAACAGGAAGGATCGGCCTAAAGCTTAGCGACGAGCTACCCGAGATCACCGAATCATTCCTTAACCTCCTATATCCGCATTACCTTGCTCCGATACCGTCAATGGCGATCGCTCAGTTCGCTTTCGGTAATACAAGCAACAAGATCTCGGTCGCCCAGATCCTTGAGCGAGGGTCGATCTTGAACTCAAGACCGATAGACGGAACCCCTTGCAGATTTCGGACTACATACGAAGTAGAACTTCTACCGATGGAGCTGCTTTCCGCCGCTCTCGAATCGCCGGCTCCAAAAGACGCCAGGGGAATGTTCTCGGATTGTTCGATCAGGCTGAGTTTTAGGTGCTTTGGTGACGGAAATCTGCATGAAATGAGGTCGCATGGCGGCGAGCAAGCCCCCAAAGCGGTAAGGGTCTATCTCGACGGCGACCCGCAGCTTGTATTCCCGTTGTACGAGTTGCTTTTGAATAACGCCTTGACCGTCGAATTCTGTCCGAAAGAGCAGCCGATAAGCAACCGAACATTAAAGACGATCACAAACATTCAGTTAAAGCTCCCAGATCCGGTTATTTTCAATGCGGCCGACGTAATAAAACCCGTCGGATTTGCCGACGATGAAGCGATCCTCCCCTATACTAATAGGTCCTTTTCCGGTTACCGACTTTTATCGGAGTATTTCGCGTTCCCCTACAAATTTCTCTTTCTGGACATTTTCGGGCTGGACCAGGCGATCAATGCTAAATTTGGCAGCCATTTCGATATCGTTATTCGCCTTAAGGACGTAACGCCTCCGACTGCCCCGGTAACGACGGACACATTTCGGCTTGGATGTTCACCGATAGTCAATCTTTTTTCGCGGCTCTCCGACCCGATCTATCTTTCGCAGCAAAAGTATGAGTATCAGGTGATCCCTGACGTCCATCGTCAGACAACGACCGAGGTCTATTCGATAGACGAAGTAGTGACATCGGATCTTGCGACCGGCACAACACGAAAGTTTTCGCCCTTTTACTCACTTAGACACGCGTATGGCGAAGAAATCGAAAAAGCCTTCTGGTACGCAACGCGGAAGCCGTCTCAGCGGCAGGATGACGAAGGAACCGAAGTCTATCTTACTTTGGTTGACGGCAGCTTCAATCCTCGCGTTCCCGCGGTCGAGATCATGAACGTACGTGCAACCTGTACAAACCGTGACCTGCCGGCCCGACTGCCATTCGGAGGAAAAGACGGTGACTTTGAAGTGGAAGGTACCGCTCTGCTGTCGCGGGTAAAGTGCCTCACTAAGCCCACAGAAACGATACGGCCGCCCCAGAGGCGCTCGGCACAATGGCGACTGATCTCTCATTTGAATCTGAATGTCCTTTCTCTAGTGAATTCCAAAGCGGGCGTTCCCGAGGCAATTCAGGAGATCTTGCACCTTTATAATTTCAACGATTCCTCCGTGACACGAAAGCAAATACTCGGGATCGTAAGTGTCGAGTCGAAACGCGCGGTTCGTCAAATAGGTGATAGGGTCGGGACAGGATTTGTACGCGGAATGGAAACGACCATAACGGTCGATGAAGAGAATTTCGTAGGAAGCGGAATGTACCTGTTTGCCAGCGTTCTCGAAAGGTTTCTCGGCCTTTATTCGTCGTTAAATTCATTTAATCAGATGACGCTTCGCTCATTGCAGCGTGAAGAAGTGATAAAGACGTTTCCGGTGCGTGCCGGTCAGCAGGAATTGCTGTAAACGCGCCCTGTGTATTAGACAGGTTGTCTTGACGCCCAAGAAATTTCGATGAAAGACAGACCATTGGACCAGCTGCTTTTTGACGAGCCCTTTCGGTTCGAGTTTTTTCAGGCCGTCAGATTGCTGGAAAAGATCTTCCCCGACCGAAAGCCGGTCGGCGGTTCTGCTTTGCCAACTGAGGAAGTCGTCCGGTTTCGGTCATATGTGGCTCTTGACTTCCCTCCTAGCGAAATTCGGGAGTTTCTTGACGCGGAAGATCCGATCTCGGGACAGCAGCGTAAAGAAATGGTGATGTGTGTCATGGGATTGGTCGGTGTGAGCGGAGTATTGCCGACGCATTACACCGAACTTGTCCTCGATCGGGTTCGGCATCGGGATACGGCAATGTGGTCGTTCTTGGACCTGTTCACACATCGTGCCGCATCGCTATTCTATAGAGCCTGGGCAAAATATCGGTTTCCGGTCCGTTATGAGCAGGGAAACGATGAATTCACTTCATATCTATTCGACCTCGCGGGCCTCGGAACTTCCGGATTACAGGGCCGAATGGACCTCGAGGATGAATCACTGCTCCCATATGTAGGCCTCATCGCCCAGAAGCCGCATTCCTCGGACTCTATCGAAAAGGTGGTCTCCGATTACTTTGGCATCACAGCCAAAGCCGATCAATTTTCCGGACAGTGGCTTGAACTCTCAGAGGGCGACCGTACAAAGCTCGGTTCCCAAAATTGTTCGCTGGGCCTAAATACTATTGCCGGGACGAAAGTATGGGACCAGCAGTCAAAATTCCGGTTGAAACTCGGGCCGCTTGAGTTTAAGAAATTTCAGGCATTTCTGCCGAACGGTTCGGCCAGCAAACCCTTGAAGTCGATCTTGGATTTCATGATCGGACTTGAACTCGATTATGATGTTCAACTCATACTGGCAAAACAGCAGGTTCCGAGCAACATACTCACTACGCGAGCGTTGCGTCGGCCGATGTTGGGCTGGACATCATTCCTGAAGACGCAGCCATTTCAGGAAGACGATCGACAGCTAGTGTTGAGCTGATCGGTTCTCTGCCGAGGCTGGCAACAGGAGCATATTTGTGAACGTGAAAGGCCTGTTGGCTGATGTTTTACTGGTAACTAGAATGGCATGGGCAAGTTAATTGGTGTAACATTTCCGATCATCGACACAAGAATCGGAGAAGGAGGCACGAAATATGGCCGACAGGTCAAACGGATCAACCAGTTACTCCGGCTTGCCGGGTACTTGAAGAAGCTACCGTCTGACGCTAAGTCATGGACTAAAGACTCCGAAGACGCGTTGATCGTATTTTATAAGCGTTGCGGGGTTGGGCCGGTTGAGCCATTCATTGATCCGAAGGATCCGTATGACCGTTTGTTCACCTTAGCATTGACAGCCGGTGTTTTGATACCCCTTCCGGCGGGACTTAGAAGTTCCAGCGCGATCACAGTGCTTTTCGAGCATTGTCGAAAGAATAGTTATCCGTACGGTTGGGTCAAAGGGGACCACACATACGGTGGGGGAACTCGCATGATCTGGGGATTTGAGGGGCGTCCGTCTTGGGCGATAGCGACATTACTCCCTAAAGATGATTATGGCTTTCCGGATGCCGTGCCTGTGTCGTTGAATTGCACGAGCTTTGCAAACCTAATGCTCTCAGCATGGATCCAGGGCAATGCACACGCCGCTCCTTATGACTGCAGTCAAATGGTAGGAGGATACGACCCTCTGGGGTTACGGTACGGACTGCAGCCGGTAAACGACAATAGTCTTGTGTTTGACGGATTCTGCTTCGATCCGGACGGCGTCGTAGCAAACGCACAGCAAGACAGACTTTATCACCTTGGGCTATGTCCGGACGACAGCGGCTTTATCACTCACGACGTTGTATTACTAAACGGGGTGGTCTATGAATGCAACACGGGTAAGACGCCGGCCGTGTATACGACGCCGGTCAGAGAACGGCTAAAGAAGATCGCATGGAACAAGGGGTGCGTACGAATGCTTGGGCCTGCGCCCTATTAGTTGATTTTTCGAGTATTGTAATCTCAATAGTCCGAAGGCAACACTACATTAATTTATCTGGAGAACTGACATGAACCTAAATCTGAAATCACTTGTCGGACGATTGAACGACGTATCACGCAACGCGCTTGAAGGCGCAGCAGGGCTTTGTCTTTCCCGAACGAACTACGACGTCGAAGTCGAGCATATCCTTGCAAAGATCCTCGAGCAGGACGACACAGACCTGCATAAGATAGCCGCCCACTATGAGGTGAACATCGACCGGTTGAACAAAGATGTATCGTCGGCTCTCGATCGCTTAAAGTCCGGCAACTCGCGCACCCCAGGATTGAGTGATCGGATACCTAAATGGATACAGGATGCTTGGCTTCTTGCCTCCGTAGATTTTGGTGCGGCCCGGGTACGTTCCGGACATATGGTTCTGGCTCTTCTGGCAGGCGACGGTTTGGCACGTATCGCCCGCGATATCTCAAAGGAATTCGATCATATCTCGGTCGAGGATCTTCAAAAGAAGTTACCTGAGGTCGTTGCCGACTCTTCAGAAGAACGTGACGCCGTTGCGTTGGGAGAAACTGCCGGCGTCTCGAGCGGCACCCAGGTGGCATCGGGAGTTCCTGGAAAACCTAAGGCTCTAGATCAATACACC
>CAYTDJ010000198.1:0-5661 GCA_964436265.1 uncultured Chloracidobacterium sp.
CTTTACGATCCCGAGACCCATGCGATCATACATTACAAGAAGCACCGGTACTTTCTGATCAACACGGAACCGCATTTCGATTCATTCGCAACCGGGCGAAAGGCTTTCAAAGGGAGCGAAGGTACATGGCGCGACGCAGAGGACGGTTATCTTCAGGGCGGAGCGATCACAGAAGGATCGGTAGATTCGACTATCGGGGTTCATTTCTCGCTCAACGCCGGATCGGAATTTGAATTCTACTATTGGATCGCCGCAGGAACTTCGTATGAAGACGTTGTTAGGCTAAATGACCTTGTCGTTGATCGAACGCCATTGGATTACTTAGACTACACGGCGAATTACTGGCGCGCGTGGGTCAACAAAAATGATACCGATCTGGACGGTCTGTCCGAACGGGTCGTCGAACTTTACAAAAGATCGCTGCTGATCGTCCATACGCAGATCGATAGTGATGGTGCGATACTTGCCGCGAACGATTATGACGTGACCGAGCGCGCGACCGATCATTACAGCTACCTTCGGACCCGCGACGGAGCGTTCGTAGCAAATGCTCTCGACCTTGCCGGTTATTCCCACCTGACCCGGAAGTTTTTTGATTTCTGCAGCCGCATCGTGCATAAGGACGGGTATTTTCTTCAGAAGTACAACTCGGACGGCACTGTCGCATCTGGTTGGCATGCGTCGTGGGATGTTCACAAAAGAACGAAACTCGTTCCGATCCAGGAAGACGAGACATCTCTTGTCTTGTGGGCTCTCTGGGAACACTACGATCGATACCGAGATATCGAATTCGCACATCGCCTTTACAGGAAACTCACTTTATCCTGTGCCGATTTCCTAATTCGTCACCGTGACCCCGAGACGGGACTTCCATTGCCCAGTTGGAATCTATGGGAAGACAGGCTTGGAGTGCACACTTTCACATGTTCCACCGTCGTTGCCGGATTGAGAGCGGCGGCGAATTTTGCAGCATTATTTGCTGAGTTCGACCGAGCGATCAAGTATCGCAACGTTGCGGACGAAATGGTCGCGTCAATGCGAGTGCATCTGTACAACGCAGAGATCGGTCGGTTTCTTCGATCTCTTCGATCGACCGGCGATGGCAGATTAGAGCCGGACTCGACCATCGACGCCTCTCTATTCGGCATTTTCTATTTCGGCTGTCTCTCGCCCGACGACGAGATGGTCGTAAACACCATGAAAGCGGTGTCGGAACATTTGAATGTGGACGGTGGAGTCGCACGGTTTGATCATGACGGCTATATGCGAGTATCTGAGTCGATCACTGGAAATCCCTGGTTTATTTGTACGCTTTGGATGGCAGATTATTTTATTGCTTCCGCAAGATCGGCTGTTGATCTAAGAAAGGCTTTGGATGTGATCGAATGGGTCGTCGATCGTGCATTGCCGTCGGGCGTTCTTGCCGAGCAGCTCGATCCCATTACACGCGAACACGTTTCGGTGTCGCCTTTGACTTGGTCACACTCAACATTTGTCGCGACGGTTTCTAAGTATCTGGAAAAACTCAGGAGTTTTGGCTGAAATGCCGGTGTTCGTGTGGAATTCTCAAACGATGTGTTCCTGGTTTAATATTCAATAAATGAGAAAAGCTAAGATCCTTGCCACGCTCGGCCCTGCTTCGAGCAGCCAGTCCACAATTGAGGCAATGTTGACCGCAGGCGTCAACGCCGTACGCATTAACATGTCGCACGGTTCGCACGAGGAACACACCATTGCAATAAATACTGCCCGCTCGGCTGCGCAAAAGCTAGGATTGCCATTAGCTGTACTCGTAGATCTCTCAGGACCCAAAATACGTACCAGAACTCTTAAAGACGGGGCTCCAGTGGAACTTATCCCGGGGAATTCAATTGTCATCACTACTCGCGAGGTCGAAGGCACCGCGGAATTGGTCTCTACCAACTTTGCCGAATTGCCTGAAGCCGTAAAGCCTGAAACTACGATCCTCTTGGACGACGGTGCTTTGGAATTGCGGGTCGAAGACGTAAACGGAACCGATGTTCTTTGCCGTGTGGTAGTCGGAGGTATATTAAAGGAAAGAAAAGGTATCAATCTTCCAAATACGCCTTTGCCTATTCCGTCGATGACTGAAAAAGACCACGCGGATCTTAAGTGGGCAATGGAACAAAACGTCGATTTCATCGCCCTTTCTTTCGTTCGCACCGCACAGGATTGCCGTGAGGTCAAAAATGAGATCAAGCGCCTTAATCGCCGGAAAATGGGAAGGGCATTGCTGGTCGCAAAGATCGAAAAGGCTGAGGCGATCGAGAATCTTGACGAGATAATTGCTGAAACTGACGGTGTGATGGTCGCTCGTGGTGACCTCGGTGTTGAAACCAGCGTTGAGTTAGTGCCCGTGTATCAGAAACGGATCATAGGAAAGGCGATCGCCAACGATCGGTTCGTGATCACAGCGACCCAGATGCTTCAATCAATGATCGACAACCCCCATCCTACTCGGGCCGAGGCGTCCGACGTTGCTAACGCTGTGTGGGACGGCACCGATGCGGTGATGCTGTCCGCCGAGACCGCATCCGGCAGCTATCCGATCGAGACCGTGCGAACAATGGCACGCATCATCGATTCGGCCGAAACAGTTCGGCCTTCAGAATTGAGAAAACCGGTGAAACTTACTGAAGCTCCCACCGGACGTACCAGCCAAGCATTGTGTAAAGCAGCTGCTTACGCTGCACGAGAAATGATGACGGACAAGGTTGCCGTCTTTACCGAGTCGGGCCTAATGGCACTCCGGCTTTCGTCGGTTCGCTCCGGTTTGCAAACGTTTGCGCTCACGACCTCAAACGATGTGCAGCACCAACTTTCCCTAATTTGGGGCGTCACACCCTTCTTTCATCAGGATCTGGAGATAGGAAGCGAAGAACCGCATATAGGCGAGGGTACGATGCTCGACCTCCTGAATACGCAGGAAGACAAAACGAGCGATCTGTTGAAGGTCGGGGAAAAGACACTGCTGAACGCTAATGTCGTGACACCCGGTGAGACGATCATAATGATGGCCGGTCGGTTGTCGGGCCACGGCCTTTCAAGTTCGGTCATCGTTTGGACCATCGGGGAGGAAATGCCGCGGCGATGAGGCTTAACTCACGCTCGTCCCAAACAGCTTCCCAACCGCAGCCGTTGCGGCCATCGCCATAGCTCCCCAGAAGAGAACTCGAACAGCGCCTTTGACGATCCCCGCCCCTCCTGTTCTCGCTGCCACGGCTCCAAGTGCAGCGAGAAGAATAAGTGAGCTAACGGCAACAGCCGGAATAAGGTATCTCCCTGAAAGAAGAACAGCGATCACGAGAGGAAGAGCAGCACCGACCGCAAAGCTCACAGCCGAAAAAACGGCCGCCTGAACCGGGCGCGCCTTCAACTCCTCAGAGATGCCGAGTTCGTCACGGGCATGAGCGGCGAGAGCATCGTGGGCAGTTAGCTGTTCGGCGACCTCACGGGCCAGTTTCGGATCAAGACCGCGGTCAACATAGATCCCGGCGAGTTCCATCAGTTCGCCATCCGGATCTGCCTTAAGTTCTTTGGTTTCACGCTCGATATCGGCACGCTCAGTATCCGCCTGAGAATACACGGAGACATATTCACCTGCTGCCATTGACATGGCTCCCGCGACCAAACCCGCGATTCCGGCAATCACCACGCCGGACTGATCCGCTTCGGCGGCCGCGACCCCGATGATAAGGCTAGCCGTGGAAACGATACCGTCGTTCGCTCCAAGAACTGCGGCCCGCAAGCCGCCTACACGTGATGTTCGATGTTGTTCGCGATGGCGCATATTTTTGGGAAACGCGCCTGCGGATATCTAATTTTGATGATATCGTGATGGCAAATTCACTCTTCCCCATCGGAGCGTAGCCGCCATCCAGACAAGTTCATCGAGGAATCCCTTGGCGCGTTTTTCGTATGAAGTATCGAGCAGATTGCCGTCCACGTCAAACTTAGATGATGCACCCGGAAAATTGAGATCTGAAAATGTAACGGCAAGCCCTAGCTCTCGTGCCATAGGAAGCATGGCTTCTATCACCCGAGTTCCACCCCACGGACCGGCAGACACGCCGACGAAAGAAACCGCCTTGTGGATGTATTCCTTAAGAAGAAGATCAAGTACGCTCTTTAGGATCCCCGGATATCCGTGATTGTATTCCGGTGTAACGATGACAAGGCCATCGGCCCGCGTCATCGCGTCTTTCCATTCAGGAAACAAATGGCCGATCTCCGTCCCGTAGTGATCCTGCGGCATTGCAAAATCACGAACGTCAAAAAAGACAGATTCGATCTCTTCGCGACCCTGCATTTGCGTGAAAACCCACTTTGCAACAGCCTCGCTTGCTCGGTCTTTTCGGTTTGTACCGAGCAGCAAAGGGATATACAACTTTTCGTCGGCCATGTTCAACCATTCCCTAATGTTTCTAAATTATTTCCGTTGGAGAATAATATAGATGCAATGTCCGCACTTTCAAATGATGCGATCTGGTTTCTTCACCGGCGAAGAGTTGCTGAAGACCGGATCATTGAGACCGAGACCGAACGAACCACAACTCCGGCGGTTTCGGGTATTCGATGTCCCCATTGTAATTGGAAACCTTTGCGATCTAGCCTTTGGACATGTTGGGATTGCGATGATCCGGAATATTTTTACAATGGCTGTGGAACGGCTTGGAACACCTTTGAGACGAACGGCATCTGCCCGACTTGTGCACATCAATGGAGATGGACCGCTTGTTTGCTCTGCGCCCGTTGGTCGCTGCACGAGGATTGGTATGAGAAAGCACCCCGGGCGGATTAACTCAATTCATTTCGAAGATATGCGGCGACATCGGAGATGAACTGATGGACGGAGGCTTCCGCGATGCGGTTTCCGACTGCGGCGTCGATCACACTCCCGACAATTCCGAGCGGCGGTTCGTAATTCCCTCTCAGATCAAGCTGTGTTTCGGTTGAGGTCAACGGATAAATCGCCAACTCTGCTTTCATGAACGGAAACAGGCGGGGCATCTTTGCCGCCTCCCATTCGAGTTCAATTCGGGTTGTCTCCGGCGAAGTAACAGCCTTTTGAGTATTCTCGATACCTGTAACAGTGATCTCAATGTCGGCTCCAACCTCGATTCCGGCGATGTTAACATGAAGTTCGGAAGCGACACTCTTCGCACGCAAGGCTGCGACCTTGGTCGCGTTCCTGAAAACTTCGTTCGCGTCAGATTCGATGGCCACACGCACTTTGTCGTAAGGCTGATTGACGTAATCGTAAACTCTGATCGTCTTGCTGCTCATATCCGGTTTCGCCTTAGAGTCTCCTGATAATAACGAAAACAGGGGCAGTATAAGTCCGAAAGACCAATTCGAAAAGTGACAAACATCACGCAGTTCCGCCATTAAGCCTTTCCAGCATTTCAGCCATTTTCTGATGTAAAAGGTTAATGGCCTTTAACGGCCTGACCATTACTTTGAAATCGACTATTTTCCCATCATCGTCCCACTTGATCATATCAACGCCGTTGATGACGATGCCGTCGATCTCAGTTACAAACTCAAGAACAGCGTCACGTTTGCCGATGATCTCGCGGACATATCGAAACGATTCGTTCTTAAGAAGATAGAACGCGCCTGAAAGGTATTTGATTGCCA
>CAYTDJ010000199.1:0-5622 GCA_964436265.1 uncultured Chloracidobacterium sp.
TGTTGTCGCGACGGCCGAATATTATCGTGATGTTTTGGGATTTGAGATCCTGGGTTACTTTGCCGATCCGCCGGTTTTCGCGATGGTAGGCCGCGGCGGTGTAGAGATCCACTTTGGCAAGGCAGATGCCGAACCGCAGAGATCGAATCTCGAACTGCGAAAGATCAGCAGTGACGCGTATATATGGGTTTCGGATGTATTCGAATTGTTTGACGAACTGACCGCTTCGGGTGCCGACATTATCGCCGGCCCTATCAAACGCATTTACAATTGTATTGAATTAGAGGTCAGAGACTGCAATGGTTTTAAGATTGTCTTTTCCAATGGTTAATTAGGCAGCCTGAGCCTCCTTCCGGCCAAACATTTCACTCAAACGCTCGATGGCTGTGTGAAGATTTTCCATCGACGTTGCATAAGAGAATCGCAAGAAGCCTTCGGCACCAAACCCCGCTCCATCGGTCACTACAGTGTATGTTCGTTCTAACATTGCTTCCGCGACGTCAGCCGACGTCTTGTACTCTCCGCCGAGCATGTCCCGGACGTCGACAAATGCGTAGAACGCACCCTCAGGCATACCGCATTCAAAGCCTTTGATGGTATTCAATGCCGGGATAAGCCAGTCGCGGCGGCGTTCATACTCGGCAAGCATCGCATTCACCGCAGCGACCGAGGCTTCGTGGTTCTCCATGGCTCGGGCACATGCGTATTGAACGAACGATGTCGGATGTGTTGCCGAATGGCTTTGAAGTTTCACCATAGCCTTTGACCAAGCTTCGTTGGCGATCGTATATCCTATGCGCCATCCGGTCATCGCATAGGTCTTTGAAAAACTGCCCGCGACACACACGAAGTCGCGAAGCACTTTCGGCAATGATGCAGAGGTGAATACCTCTCCAGGAGGATACGCAAAAAAGAGATAGCATTCGTCGGTGAGTACATAAACACCGCGATCGGCGCAGGTCTCAATGATCTTTCGCATCTCAGCCGGCGGTATAACGCGGCCCGACGGATTGCTCGGAGAGTTGATGATAAGCAGCTTCGTTTTTTCGGTCATAGCGTCGCTGACCTGATCTGCAGAAAGAACGAAGTCGGTCGCTTCGGTATCGATAAATACACTGTTTGCCCGACAAAATGTCGCGATCTCCGGAAATGTCACCCAATAAGGTCTCGGGATCAATACGTCGTCCCCGGGATTCAAGAGTGTGCAGGCCGCATTGAACAATGCTTGTTTGCCGCCGCAGCTTGCGACCACCTCAGCGGCCGAAAATTCCGCTCCGAACTGGTTCTTATAGAACGATGAAACGGCTTCTGTAAACTGCTTCATTCCAGACGAAGCCGTGTATTTGGTCAAACCTTTCTGCAGGCCCTCCCAAGCATAGTCCTTTATGAACTGAGGTGTATCGAAATCCGGCTCGCCAACCGTCAGGTCGATCACGCTATGACCTTGTTCTCGTAAGGATGCAGCGGTTTGCGCGGCCTTCAGCGTAGATGAAGCTTGCATTCGGGCGACGTGTTCAGCGACGGGGAACGTTGACATGAGGATATTTTGCCACAGACCTTGCAGAGGGACTAATGCTTGTTCAAAAGCACAGATCCGTTGCAATAGGTCAGGGGATCTGGCCGAGTTTCTCCCGCATCCGGGCTTCGACTAATTCAGGGATCAGGCCATCAACGCGGCCGCCGAGCAGAAATACCTGTTTCATAAGGGTCGAGGAGACATAGGAGAATTCCTCGTCTGCCATCAGAAAAACCGTTTCTATTTCCGGTTCAAGCCGGCGGTTCATAAGTGCCATTCGAAGTTCGTATTCGTAGTCGGCAACCGCCCGAATTCCCCGAATGATCGCCTTTGCGTTGCATTGCTTCGCAAATTCTGCGGTCAAACCCGAGAAACTCCTGACCGAGAGTTTGCATTCACTGTGATCCAGCGACGGGATTATCTGCCCGATCATCTCGACTCTTTCCTCGACAGAAAACATAGGATTCTTTTCGGGGTTATTCAGGACGGCGATGATGATCTCGTCAAAAAGCGGCAGGCTTCGTTTGATCACATCGAGGTGGCCGTTTGTTAGCGGGTCGAATGAACCGGGGAATATAGCTCTTCGCATGTATTGATCTTATCTGTTCAGAAGTTCGTCTCGATCAGCTTTTTGCCCTTTTCGACTGCCGCCAGATGCTCGATCTTAAACTCCTCATCGGGCTTCATCGTGATCAGGGTGTTTAGCTGCTTTCGCGCATCCGCATCGCGTTTCAATGCAAGGTATGCCTCGGCCAAATGGAGTCTTAGGTTGGCATTATTTGGAGCGAGTTCAAGCCCCTTTTCGAAGTACTCCGCTGCTTTCTCTGCTGAGCCGCCTTTGAAATTTCGCGTGGCCATTTCGACCTGTCCGAGCCCGTCGTACGCGCTTCCGTTCTGATAGTCAGGCTGGAGGTCAATTACAGCCTGCATTTCCTCACGTATGTCATCGACCGATTTGATGCCGACTGTAACCGGGCTAATGCGGGCAAGTTCGCCCATGTTTGCCGCGTACCAGAAATGGCCGTCGGGTTTTGTTTTATCGACACGCGCCGCTATCCGTCCCGCATCGCGGCCTTTTTCGAATGCAGCGATAGCATCGTCTTGTTTCGGCTCTGATTTGCCGAGAAAGTAAGAGTATTTTGCGAACTTCCACTCTACTTCGAAATTCCGCTGATCCGGATTGCGGGCCCGGCCGAGAGTAGTCACGGCTTGCCGCAGCTTTTCGATATCGGCACGTTCGGCAAAAAGCTTTTCCGAAGAGCTCAAGGCGTCGCCGATAGCCGTCGAGGAGACCGGCAACGTGAGTTCATGGGTTTCGACACGCTTTGCACAGCCGCCTAGTAAGCACAAAGTAATTACAATTGCAATAAAATTGTAAACTTTGATCGAATTTGGATGAGAAATAGTTCGGTACATGCTAATATCCTCATTTATACCGACATCGGATTTGGAAAGAACCCAGATAAAGTAGCACGAAAGCCGCATGAACAAAAACGGACAAGCCGCCGCATTTTATGACCTTGAAGGAACGCTCGTCAGCACAAATCTCGTGCATACGTTGGCTTTCTACGCAAAGCGGCAGCAAGGGCTTTGGCAAACCGCAAAGAAGAGTGTCGGCACGCTCGCGAAGCTGCCGTTTTTTGGCGTGACCGATCTTTATTCACGAAATGTTTTCAATGAGGTCTTCTTCCGCAGTTACGAAGGATTCTCTCAAGATAGGTTGCGTTATTTCTCGGAAGAGTTGTTCGAAGAGGTTTTGAAACCGGCGATCTTTGATGGTACAGCCGAGTTGATCGCCCAGGGAAAGAAGATCGGACAGCGGCAGGTTGTCCTGACCGGGGCGTTGGATTTCACGATCGACCGGCTTATGGATCACCTGGGGATTGACGATTACGTCGCTAACCGGCTGGAATTCGTGAATGGCTACGCGACCGGCCGCGTTCTGCCGCCGGTGATGGCTTCCGCGACAAAGGCCAAATGGATACGCGAATACGCCGAACGCGAGAATATTAATCTCTCTGAAAGTTACGCGTACTCGGACAGCATCTCCGATCTGCCGATGCTCTCGATCGTCGGGCATCCCGTCGCTGTGTGTCCGGATTTTCGTTTGAGGCAGACTGCACGGCAGCACGATTGGGCGATTTTAGATCTTAAATAGATATGGCTCTGCAACTAAGACGCAAAACACACGAATCGATCGTGTACATCGACAAGGACTCGGCGCCTCGCATTATGCCGAATGGCGAGGATTTTATCCTTGAGGATATTCCGGTCGGAACGCGGGTGATCTATCCGAATCCGCCGATCAAGGGATTGCCAAATCGAGAGGCGGCGATCCGATACGCGGTGAATCATCCGCTCGAGATGGAGCCGCTTTACGCTCTGCTCGAACCGGGAATGCGGGTGACGATCGCGATGGACGACATTTCGCTGCCGCTGCCGCCAATGGCGACGCCGGATCTGCGGCAAACGATGCTAGAGGTCGTTCTCGATATGTGCGCGGCAAACGGCGTGGACGACATCCATCTCATCATTGCAAATTCGCTCCACCGCAAGATGACCGAGTGGGAAATGAAGCGGATGGTCGGTTCCGACATTTTCAACGAATATTATCCGGACCGCTATTACAACCATGACGCCGAGGACGACGACGGTCTCGTCACCCTTGGCCACACGCGGCACAATGAGCCGCTCCGGGTGAATAAACGTGCGATCGAGAGCGACTTGCTCATCTACCTGAACATTAACCTTGTGCCGATGGACGGCGGACATAAATCGGTGGCTGTGGGGTTATGCGATTACGAAAGCTTGCGGGCTCACCACGAGCCGCAGACCATTCGCGATTCTCACTCCTACATGGATCCGCCGGCGTCGGAGTTGAATCACAAGGTCATACGGCTTGGGAAACTGGTTGATGAGAACTGCAAGGTATTTCACATTGAAACGGCTCTCAACAACAAGATGTTCCCGGAGGGTTACGACATCCTGACGCGGAACGAGGACGAATTTTCGTTCATGGACCGGATGAAATGGGAGGCGATGGCGAGGACATTCTCAAAAATGCCGCGAGCCGCTCGCCGAAAGATGCTGCACGCAATACCGGCGCAGTATGAATTGATCGGCTGTTACGCGGGCAGGACGGAGCCGGTTCACGACAAGATCCTCGAGCTCAACTATCGGCAGTATGAGATACCGGTAAAAGGCCAGTGTGACATTTTGATCTCGGGCATTCCGGACATCTCGCCGTATAACGTCTATTCGGCGTTGAATCCGCTGCTTGTTCAGGTGATGGCTCTTGGCTATCACTTCAACATGTACCGGAACAAACCGCTGCTCAGGAAAGGCGGCGTGATGGTGATAACTCATCCATGTTTTGACGAATTCGATCATAACTTTCATCCGGCGTATATAGAATTTTTCCATCGGCTGCTTCCGGAATCGCGAGACGCCTTTTACCTTCGTGAAAAATACGAGCGCGAATTTGCGACTAATCCTGCGTACGTCGAAATGTACCGCCGAGGCAACGCCTACCATGGTGCGCACCCATTCTTTATGTGGTACTGGGGCGAAAACGGCCGACAGCACGTAGGCAAGGTGATCGTCGCGGGTGCCGAAAACGCTCACGTTCCTGAAATGCTCGGCTGGGAACGGGCCGACAACCTGACCGAAGCGATCGCGATGGCCCGTTCGTACATGGGCCGCAACGCCGAGATCACGATGCTCCATCAACCGGTGATCGGGTTGTGTAATGTGACGGATTAGTTGGAGCGAGGACACTCATGTCCTCATGAGCCCGCAGGGCGAAAAAGGTTTGTTGTGTCCGTGAAATTCGAACGCTACGCGTTCGTGACGACAAGAGTGTCGTAACTCGGTAAGAAATGAAGTTATCACCAACAGAGATATTTAAGGGCAAGAACATCTTCTTCATCGGCGGCACCGGTTTCGTCGGGAAGGTCACCTTGTCGATGCTGCTGAACAACTTTCCCGATGTAGGGAAGGTCTATGCGACCGTGCGGGCGCGGGACGAGAACGAGTCAAGGACGCGATTTTGGACGAGCATCGTCACGTCGCGGACGTTCGACCCGCTTCGAGAGAAATACGGCGAC
>CAYTDJ010000200.1:0-5616 GCA_964436265.1 uncultured Chloracidobacterium sp.
GCTTTGACCGTTCGGTCATAGGCAGTATCGATGTAATCCGGCTTGATCAGTTCGATATCCGAGGTGATCCCGTGATCCGCGCAGAAATCCAGCATTTCCTGCGTTTCCGGAATCCCGCCGATGAGAGAACCGGCAAGCACCTTATTGCCGCCGATCAACGAAAAGGCGTTCAGCGGTGTAGGTTCGGTCGGCACACCCACGATCACCATCACGCCGTTTAGGCCCAGCAGCGACAGATATGTGTTGTAATCGTGGTTTGCCGAGATCGTGTCAAGAATGAAGTCGAAACTTCCGGTGGCCGCCGCACGCGCCGCATCGTCTCGAATATTGACGAAATTGTGTGCGCCTAGTTTCCTCGCATCTTCCTCCTTTGACGGTGATGTGCTGAGAACTGTCACCTCGGCTCCCATGGCAACTGCGAGTTTTACTCCCATGTGGCCAAGTCCACCAAGGCCGGCGATAGCGACCTTTTTTCCCGGGCCAACACCCCAACGTTTGAGCGGCGAGTACGTCGTTATCCCAGCACAAAGCAACGGAGCAACTCCCGGAAGGTCCTCATCCGGAGCTTTCACGGTCAATGCGTACGATTCATCTACAACGTAATGCTTCGAATATCCGCCATAAGTTGGTGTTACTCGGTCCATTTCCGTGCTGTTATAGGTTTGAGCCGAACCTTTGACGCAATATTGCTCGATACCGGCATGGCATGCACCGCACTCTCGACAACTGTCAACAAAACAGCCGATACCTGCAAAGTCGCCCTCTTTGAATTTCGTAACCTCGTTTCCGACCTTGGTTACGCGGCCGACGATCTCATGGCCGGGAACCATCGGGAACAGCGACGGCACCATAGGTTCCCATTCGGCACGTGCCTGATGAATGTCCGAATGGCAGATGCCTGCATAGAAAATTTCAATCAAAATATCTTTCGGCCCTACATCGCGGCGTTGAAATTCGAATGGTTCGAATGCTGCGTCTGCTGCCTTAACTGCAAAACCCCTTGTTGCGATCCCTTCTGCTGCTGGTGCTGTCATCTTTTACTCCTTGTTCGTTATTCTATCGTTGCTATTACCTTTAGTTCGATTGCAATTGGCGTGGGAAGCGAGTTTACTTCAACGGTCGTTCGGCACGGCCTGTTGTCGGCGAAATATTCGGCGTAGATCTTATTATATATTAGGAAATCGTCTTTCATATTAGTGAGAAACACAGTCACGTCCACTATTTTTTCCCACGATGATCCTGCATCTTCGACGATGTAGCGGACGTTCTGAAACACCGATCGGCATTGTGTTTCTATATCATACGAAACTATCTCACCCGCATCATCCAGTTCTACGCCCGGTATCGTTTTTGTCCCGCGTTCCCGTGGTCCAACGCCGGAGAGAAAAAGCAGATTTCCGACGCGTCGGGCGTGGGGATAAAGACCTACCGGCTCAGGCGCCCGTGAAGATTCAATCGATTCGGCCATACATCTATCTTCCACATTGAGGCGAATAAAATCAAAAAGTTAGGGTATTTTATAGATATGATGCGTGGGATCGTGAAGTATTGCTTGGTGATCGGTTCGCTCGTGCTTTCGTTTTCTACGGCACGGGCCGCCGAACAGACCGCCGTTTTTGCCGGCGGATGTTTTTGGGGCGTAGAGGCAGTTTTTGAACATGTAACCGGAGTCGTTGCGGTCCGCTCAGGATATTCAGGCGGCTCAAAGGAAACCGCCGATTATGAGACCGTTAGTACCGGTGAGACAAAGCATGCCGAATCGGTCGAGGTCCGATTTGACGATTCAAAGGTCACCTACGAACAGCTACTTTATGTTTTTTTTGCGGTCGCCCACGATCCGACCGAAGTGGATCGACAGGGGCCGGATGTCGGCCCGCAATACCGTTCAGTGATCTTTTATAAGGACGAAAAGCAAAAGGCGGCGGCAAAGGCATTCATAATGGCGATCGATATGTCTAAGGCCCTCAACAAACCTGTCGCCACACAGCTCGTTCCGTTCACTGCGTTTTTTGAGGCTGAGAAATATCACCAGAATTACTTGAGGAATAACCCGAAAGACCCGTATATCGTCACTCACGACCTGCCAAAGCTCGAGGCATTAAAGCAAAAATTTCCAAGCCTCTATCGCGAAAAACCATCGCCATAGGTCCGTGGGACGATCGGATATTTACAATTGAAAAAAAGGCGGGATGATCGGTCCCGCCTTTTTCCTAGAGTCTATTCAGCGAGCGCAATATCTTCTCGGTGTCGGTCAATGAAATGATCGTGACCGACTTGTCGTCCTCGCCGTCGCCGTAGGTTCCCAGGTAGTGAACAGCATTCTTTCCAACGGTAAACCATTCGGTGATCACGTAGTTCTTTTGCTTATTGCCGTCCTCGTCCTTAGGTTCATACATCAGGTCGATCGGCCCGACAGGCGTACGGATGGTTTTCGTAGTGTCATAGGGCAGGCCGCCGAGCCCATCAAACCCCGCCTCGAGAGCAAATCGCTGACGTTTTCCATTGTCTAGCTTTCGCGAATATATGACGATAAACTCCCGATCGTCCAAAGAAACGTTTCGGCCGATGCGCGACTGTATCTTTTCGAGAGTGAATCCGGTCGGCAGCCACGTCGGAAGAGCGATGCCCACAGCGATCTTCGCAGTGAGTAATGCCTCCATTTCCGATCTTTCGACGCCCGGAAATTTCGCCATTGCGGCCGCGACCTTAGACTTTGTTACTTGCCCAATCGCCGATACGGATACTGCGGCAATGAATACCGCCAAGAGTAAAATGCGTTTCATGATGTTATTTCGAACGCTCGGCCCAGATCTGTACAAGGTTGACCAGCGTTTCAGTTGACTTCTCCAAGCCTTTACGCGAATTGAATTCGAGCTTTCCATGGAAGTTGTGTCCGCCCGTGAAGAGATTTGGCGTCGGCAATCCCATCGCAGTAAGCCGTGAACCATCGGTGCCGCCGCGTATCGGCCTAAGCTCGGCGGTTATACCGGCGCGCTTCGCCGCCTCTATCGCATAGTCGGTCAATTGCGGGTAATCCTTCAATACTTCCTTCATGTTCAGGTAGCCGAGCACACTGCCATATTCTATCTTTACGTTCGGATACTTCTTTTGGGTTTCCGCGATCACTTTCTTCACGGCTTCTTCCTGAGCCGCAAGGCCGTTAATGTCAAAGTTTCGAAGGAGGATCTTCACGGTCGAAGTCTCTTCAGACATTGTTGACGAATAAGGATGAATAAATCCCTCTCGTTTCTCCGTGGTCTCGGGCCGGTTAGGTATCATCGTCGGGAAACGCGAAAGAAAATCACCGGCCGCATAAGCAGAGTTGATCATGATGCCTTTCGCCGTGCCCGGATGCGTCGATTTGCCGCGAAACGTCACTGTTGCGGTGCGTGCCGACCAAGTTTCATTAGAAATATCGCCAAGCTGTTCGCCATCGACTGTATAAGCGAACTTTGCTCCCCAACCCTTGATATCAAATTTCTCGATGCCACCGCCGACCTCTTCGTCCGGCGTGAAGGCGATCGCGATCGGCGGGCGCTTTATTTGAGGATTCTGGATCAGAATGTCCAGCATTGTCATTATCTCAGCGATCCCTGCTTTGTCGTCCGAACCAAGCAGCGTCGTTCCGTCTGCGGTAATGATGTCATCGCCGATCAGGTTCTTCAGATCCGGGTTCTGCGCGACGGTGATGACCTGTGTCTTGTCATTCGGCAGGACGATATCGCCGCCCTGGTAGTTCTTGTGGATGATCGGGTTGACGTTAGCACCGGAAACCGCGGGAGATGTGTCCATGTGAGCGATGAAGCCTATGGTCGGCGCGTTGGAGCCTGACGGTAAATTGCCGGGCATATACGCGTAAACGATCCCCCATTCGCTGATCCGAACATCGAGCATCGGCAGGTCGTTCAGTTCCTTTTCGAGCAAACGGGCCAGATCGAGCTGCTTTTTCGTACTCGGCGGTGCCGGCTGATCTTCGGCCGACTGAGTGTCGATCTTTACGTAGCGAAGGAACCGGTCCATTACCGATTCCTTTGGAGGATTGGTCTGTGCGGAAACAGAAGTGATCGCCAAAATTGCGGCGATCAAGAGTGAATTTGCAAATTTCATAGTTTTGACGGAGAGCTTATTGTAATACGAAAGATCACGGCCGGGGTTTATACTCCGGATAATATCTTCTATAGCCGAGCAATCGTGCGGTCGGGGCCATCACAACTCGCATTGCTTTCTGCACACCGAGCGGCGGGCCGTCGGCAATGTAAGAATCGGCGTCACTTCCATAAACGGAAAGCTGCATCATGATCTGAGGCGTACTTGGTCCATTAGGATACCTGTCCATGAAGCCATAAAGCTGCGTCAAATGATATCCGAACTCTACAGGCAGAGTTTTAGGATCGCTGCTTTCCACGATCACGGTTTCGTCCGTTTCGTTGAACGGCTTGTGCCGTGTCATGGGTGGGATCGTGATCGTCTCACCGGCTTTCAGCGTTCGTTTTTCGCCATTCACTAAGATGCTGAGCGTCCCGCTTTTTACTGTAAACGTTTCGCTGAATGCTTCGTGAAAATGTTCGGGCGGACCGGGGGCATGCGGCGCGACCTCAAGCCGCGAATGCAGCCAACCGTCATTTATCGATAAAACCGTCTGATCAAACCCTTCAAATCGGCTGACAAGATGGTCACCTGGATCAAAATAATGTGAAATGTCGGGTTTTGCCGCCGGAAATACCAGTTCTGAGACCGCTACCCCCGCAACAACGTAACTAAAAACTGCAAATAACGACCAAAATAATATTCGTACCAATAGCATTTCGAATTTTCCAGCCTCCTCGCGTAAGTTCGCCAACTTTAACGCGTAAGAAAAGCCTAAATCCGAATACAGATATTTTTTTCCTCAGTAAAAAATCGTAATGCTTCAAAACCGCCTTCGCGGCCCAATCCGCTGTCTTTTACGCCGCCGAAAGGTGTTCGCAGATCGCGGAGCAGCCAGCAGTTGATCCAAACGATCCCTGATTCCAGTTTCGCTGCGACGCGATGGGCCCGTGAAAGATTTTCGGTCCAAACGGTAGCCGACAGGCCGTAACGGACACTGTTCGCGTAATCCAAGACATCTTCTTCAGTGTCGAATGGCATGATCGTTACGACCGGACCGAAGATCTCTTCCTGATTGGTTCTGCAGTCGTGCGAAAGGCCTTCAATTATCGTTGGCTCAATATACCATCCGCCTAACTTGCTGTCAGAAGACTCACTCCCTACCGGTCGTGTTTCCGCCTTTGATTCTCCGCGTTTCTGCGTCTCTGCGGTTAAATCCAGTGCGTGGCCGCCGCAAAGGATCGTGCCGCCTTCGGATCTGGCGAGTTCGATGTATGAAAGTATTTTTTCGAAATGCTGCTTTGAGACGATCGCGCCGACGTCCGTTTCTGCCTCTAGCGGATCGCCGACCTTTAGTGCAGTCACGCGCGCGACAAAATCGCTCTTGAACTTCTCGTAAAGCGGCCGCTCAACAAAGATCCGAGAACCGCACAGACAGATCTCGCCTTGATTCGAGAAAGACGAGCGAATCGTGGCTTCGAGCATCTGTTCATAATTGCAGTCGGCGAAAATGATGTTCGGGTTTTTGCC
>CAYTDJ010000201.1:0-5609 GCA_964436265.1 uncultured Chloracidobacterium sp.
CGATCAGGCAAAAGAAATTCGCTATTTTGGTCGAAGGCTATCTCGACCTGATCGCCCTGTACCAATTCGGTATCACCAACGTTGCCGCTAGTCTGGGCACGGCATTCACACCCGAACAATCTAAATTGTTGAGCCGGTTTACCAAAAAGGTCGTTATCAATTACGACGGCGATCCGGCCGGCATCAAAGCGGCCCGGCGTGCGATCGAGGAACTGTTGCCGCAGGATTTCGAGATTAAGGTCCTGGTCCTGCCGGACGGACAGGATCCCGATGATTTCGTCCGCGCGAACGGGGCCGATTCCTATAATCAAGCTCGCGGCCGCGCACTTCCCTTCTTGAATTTCGCCTTCGAGGCCGCAGTGCGCGGACGCTCGGTCGCTAACCCAAAGCAGAAGGCCGAGGCGATCGAGGACCTGATGCCTGTCCTGTCGGCGATAAAGAATCCGATACAGAAACGGGAAAGTTTTGACCAGGCAATGGATTTTTTCCGCGTTGACGACACCGGACTGAAACGCGATCTGTGGCGAACCGTCAAAAACGGCCAGCAGGCTTCGCCCGACACGATTAAACGCGAAATAAAACGTGCAACGCAGGCAAAGATAACCGTCGCAGAGCAACACCTTTTGGAATTGTTGGTTCATGACGCAGAATTGCGTCAAATGGTTCTGCCGATCCTTGAGGAAAGCGATTACGAATCATTGGCTTCCGCGGCTATCTTCCACGCTATCTACGAGATAGACGGCCGCGGCGAGGTCCTTGATCTTGGTGCGTTGTTGGATGCGACGGTAGGCGACGAAATTGCTGAAGACCTTGTACCTCTTTTGATGATGGGCGAGCCAAAGCGAGGCGTGGGCGAAGTACTGGATGGCGTGTTTCACGAAGCTGAAAACTGCATATTTTCGCTTCGCTCAATGGCTATACAAAACCGCCTGCACGAGGTGAGTCAAGAATTATTAGCCGCGGAACAGTCCGGTGATTCCGAACTTGTAAACCACCTCGTGGCCGAGCATCTCGACCTCTCCAAAATGAAGCAAGTCTTGCTTAGTAAAATCCGCGAAACCTGATATACTTACTGATTTCGATGTTGAGTGCCGATTTGAAACAAATCAGGCCAGAAAAGCGTTTATAAGTATATTGACGAACAACGATTTACACGGGAAAACAATCAAAATTCCCACCAGTTTATGGCTGATTACGACGAAAAAGAAGATCTGATGGATCGATTGCTTGCCTTGGGCAAGCGCAAGAAATTTCTAAGCCTTGACGAACTCCACCGTGAGATCCCCGAAAACATGATGTCGGCGGACGATCTCGAGGACGTATTGGACCGTCTTGAAGGCGCAAATATCTCGGTTGCTGAGACCGATGCACAACTCCTGGAGCGCGCCCAGAACCTCGCGGTTGACGATGAGGACGAAGAAAGCGACGAGGACGATCTTGACCTTGACCTTTCCGCGGGAACGCTTGATAAGTCTAACGACCCGGTCCGCCTTTATCTTCGCGAAATGGGCATCGTCCCGCTCCTTACCCGTGAGGGTGAAGTTTCCATCGCGAAACGTATCGAGCGTGGACAGATAAAAACACACAAGGCAATCTCGCGTTCACCGATCGCTGTTGAGCGCCTGATAAAGATCGGCGAAGACCTGCAGAGAGGCAAGGCAAGTATTCGCGAAACGGTCGCCTTCGCCGAGCAGGCAGAGATCTCGCTCGAGGAAGACAAGGCTGAAGAATATCTCCGATGGACGATCGAAGGGATCGAGAACATCCGCGGTCTTTATGCCCAGGCTCTCAAAGCCTTCAAGGCTTTTGAAAAAGAGCACGCGAATCTTAAGCCGAAAACAAAACCGGGCAAGAAGTACCTGCGGCTTAAACGCCAAGCGGCCCGCGTTCGCTTGGAGATCGCTCAGGAGATCAAAAACCTCAATCTCACCGAGCACTCGATGCAGGTATTGATCGCATCGATCCGCAAGGTGGACGCCGAGATCAAACGTGCTGAGCAAACGATCAAGAAAACCAAGGAGAAGCTCGAAAAGAAGCCGGCACTTCCCGAGAAGCGTGAGCTGAACAGGCGCATCGCCGAAGCCAAGGCCGCCCTCGCGGAGATCGAAGAGAAATTTCATCTCGCACCTGTCGATATCAAGCGTTCGTACCAGACGATCAGCGTTGGCGAGGTTCAAACCAATCAGGCAAAACGCGAACTTGTCGAAGCAAACCTGCGTCTCGTGGTCTCTATTGCAAAGAAATATACCAATCGCGGATTGCAGTTCCTCGACCTTATCCAGGAAGGCAATATAGGATTGATGAAGGCCGTCGACAAGTTCGAATGGCGTCGCGGCTACAAATTCTCGACCTATGCGACCTGGTGGATCAGGCAGGCGATCACGCGTGCAATTGCCGACCAGGCCCGAACCATCCGTATTCCGGTACACATGATCGAGACGATCAACAAGCTGATCCGCACATCGCGGCTGCTTGTGCAGGAACTTGGCCGTGAACCGTCGAGCGAAGAGATCGCGAAACGAATGGATATTCCGGTCTCAAAGGTCCGCAAAGTGTTGAAGATCGCACAGGAACCGATCTCGCTCGAGACGCCGATCGGTGAAGAGGAAGATTCGCATCTCGGTGATTTTATCGAGGACAAATCTATTCTGAATCCGGCAGAGTCGGTAACGTTCTCTAACCTTCGCGAGATCACCGACGAAGTGCTTGCGACACTCACGCCGCGAGAAGAAAAGGTGATAAAGATGCGTTTTGGGCTTGGGAACACCGGCTCGGAACACACGCTTGAAGAGGTAGGCCAGCATTTTGCCGTTACCCGCGAACGTATACGTCAGATCGAGGCAAAAGCGTTGAGAAAGCTGCGGCATCCCTCGCGTTCCCGCCGTCTGAAAGCGTTTCTCGAAGGAAAGCAGTGATCAAAGGTAAGTTAAGAGACCAACGGGCGCGTCGTGAATTCGGCGGCCCGTTGTTTTTTTGTATTGAGGTTGAATCGCCCACATTCTGATGTAAAATGCTCGTGCACCGAGGCTGTAAGCGCGCCCTTTTAGATGAATAAGAAGATCCAACACTTGGTTTCCGCAGCCATAACGATCCTTTGCGCTTGTGTGTCAGTTAGAACGGAAATACTCCCTGTCAAGGCATTTACGTCAGCGGACGGACTCGGCAGCAGCTTTGTCAATTACATTACGACGGACTCGAAGGGGTTTCTCTGGGTTTGTACTCGCGACGGTCTTTCCCGATTTGACGGGTCCAGATTCATCAATTACCAGATCGACGCACCGGATGCTGCACCGGGGATCGAGAACATCTTTGAATTAAGGAACGGAAAGTACATCATTGGCTCGACCGGAGGTACTTTTGTTTACGATCCTTCAATTCCGTCAACCGGAAATCCCGAGAACCCCACGTTAAAGGCCGAACTTCTGACAAAGTCCCGGGGACATGTTGTCGAAGACAGAAACGGCGTTATCTGGTTTGGCTCGACCCAACTTTACAACATCGTTTTCAATGATGGGAAAGCCTCTGTTGTGCCCGTCAAACTAGATCTTCCGCGGAACCCCAAAAGGCTATTTGCGATAGTCGCCGCTACAGAAGGTGCTGACGGTTCGCTTTGGTTTAACACAACGTGGGGACTTGTTCGCAGATTGCCTGATGGACGGGTCGTATATTACGAACACCCTGACAACGCCCCCGCAGCTCTCGCTTCAATGGTGATCGATGGAGGGGGCCGCATCTGGCTTTCCACAGGACACCTCCTTCAGGTTCTGAATCCCGGTCCGATCGAGACGATCCCCCGAGGCGGCGAAATGGTCCAGTATTCACTAAGACCTGCTGCGATCATTCCCGTTGTCCCCGGAGAGCCCGCCGCACTGCCGAACGGTATTGAACAGGTATATGAATATTCAAATCCCGAACTGATCGACAGATGGAAAGCCAAGAGTCTCCACGCGACGAAAGACGGCTCTGTTTGGATCTCGGAAGAAAACACCCTACTCCAATATTCGAGCGGGACGTTTAATGTCTACACGTCCGCACAAGGGTTTCCGGAAGTTATGGTCCGAGTCGGGGAAGACGCGGCCGGCAATCTATGGATCGGCGGCCAGACGGTTCTCGCCCGCTGGGATCGGCATGGGATGACATCCTACGGGGCTGAGGAAAGGTTGGACTCATCACGGGCTTATTCCATCGGAGAGATGCCCGACGGAACGATATTTTTCGGTAAGCGCGACTTTCTTATCAGTTATTTTGATGGCAAGAGAATGCGCGACGTACATCCAAAGGTCAGTTCGACGGCCGGTGTTTTGTGGACTACCCGCACGACGTTTCGATCAAGCACAGGTGATTGGTGGCTGCTGACCGACGAAAATATTTACAGGTATGGAGGAACGACTGCCGTTGCACAGCTCGATGGTCGAGAGCCTACGAAAAAATACTCAAAAGAGGATGGACTCAAAGGTAACGGGGGCTTCCAGATCTATGAGGACAGAACTGGAACGATCTGGGTCTCTACGCGCGGAACGAGTCCGGACGGACACGGATTGAGCCGTTGGTTAAAAGACGAAGACCGTTTCGAGTCGTTCGGTGATGAAACGGGGTATCCAAAGGGCCGAAGCGTATCGTCGTTCGCCGAAGACTTAAAAGGCGATCTTTGGCTCACATTCTACGATGGCGGCATTGCCCGGTTTAACGGTTCGCAATTTGAGATGCTTGGCGACGAGAGCGGAGTCCCGACTTCGGACATCCTGCTTGATCTCCATCGCGATAAGACTGGCCGTCTCTGGATTGCGTCTTCGGGTAGCGGCCTTTTCACTATCGACGACCCGACAGCTGAAAGGCCTGTTTTGAAGCCGTACGATAAGTTTGGACGACCGGTCAGCCGGAATATCCGTACGATAACAGAAGACCGGTTCGGCCATCTTTACCTCGGAACAGCACGCGGCGTTGACAGATTGTCACCCGATACCGGATTTGTGAAACATTTCTCGGTGAGCGACGGACTGGCATCTGACTTCGTCGTTGACTCATTTCGTGCATCCAATGACGATCTTTGGTTTGCCACTCCGAACGGCGTTTCCCGACTAACCCCTGCCCCCGACGAAGTTCGAACGCCTCCCGAGGTGTTTATTGGCGGAGTTCGAATTGCCGGAAATATCCAGCCGATCTCACAGATCGGTACAAAAGTGCTCGAACTCCCGGAACTCCCTCACACTGACAACAACATACAGCTGGATTTCTTTGGTCTTGATTTTAGTGCCGGCGAGACGCTTAGATATCAGTACAAACTTGAAGGTGCTGATCAGGACTGGAGCGAACCAACCTATCAAACCACCGTCACATTTGCAAACCTTAGGCCTGGCGGCTATCGCTTTCTCGTTCGTGCGTTGAATGCAGACGGAACCGTCAGTGCGTCTCCGGCTTCGATGACCGTCAAGATCCTGTCGCCGATCTGGCAGAGATGGTGGTTCGTTCTTTTAGCAGCATTGGCAGTTGCGGGAATTGTGGTCGTATTTTTTCGGTATCGCACATCCAAGTTGATCCAAGTGAATACTGCCCTTGAGAACGCAAGGCGGGCGGAAGAGCGGCTGCGCCGTTCGCGTGAGGAGCGATTG